>CAYOCI010000103.1:0-11244 GCA_964402415.1 uncultured Clostridia bacterium | reverse complement strand
CGTACGACTGGTGGCCCCCAATAGGATTCCCTTTGCTCGGGTCTTGATCTCAAGATCCACGGAGCACCGATAGCTCTTGTCGGTCTCCTTCAGCGGTATCTGTTGGGGGTTGATCTTGTAGCTACGGATGCCATCCACAGTCGCCTCAAACCCTCGCAACCAGCCTGACCGCCCAGCTGATGACAGCCCAGAGCTGAGCGCCTGCCAGGCCAGAGTATTGTTCTTCTGGGTGACGGCGTTGAGGTAAGCCTCAACTACTTTGAGCGGGTCTGGGTTGCGAAGCGTTGGTGGCACCGCATCATAGACATCGACCACGACCAGGTTGATGCCTGTGTTGGCGGCAAACGTCGACCTGGCTAGCCAGACCTTATACGCACCCGGCTTGCCGTCGGCTGGAACCGCCAGTGTCTGCGCACCCTGCACGGGCGTCACAGTGCTCACCCTAGCCCCGGATGGATCCAAAAGGGCGATGCCGAGCCCGGACATCTCTTCGGGCTTCACATCTTCAATCTTGACCTCGATCTCCTTACCCAACGCAACACTCGTAGGCGTAACCAGCAGCGGTCCTGCTTTCTCGGCAGTCTGCCGCGGTGGCTCCAAGGTTGGCATCAGAGCGCCGTCGAACGCTTGCAGGCTCGTAGGCTGGATGCTGCACCCGGAGAGCGTGACGGCGATCAGCAGCAGGATCAATAGACTTTTTGTCTTCATAGTTCCTCCAATCACGTGCAGTCCCCGCCCCAGTGCCACGTCGCCAGTGTCGACCAGCGGAGATCTGCCGGACTGCTCGAGGGGCAGAGCACTCCTTCCTATAGTATGAAGGTTAGCTGCCGCCATCGCAACCATCTCCAAAAACTTGCTGGGGTTGCCACCAACCCGAAGGAAAGCCATATCGTGGCCTCGGCAAAGGACCTGCAACCAATACACCAGACGGAGCATACAATAATTTGGAGCGTGCTGCGAGTCAGCATACGACGCGAACGAAGGCATCGTAAAGTGATGGGGGTGTTGGGCATGGCGTTCACGTGCCGCCCGTTCAACTATGCTCTGTTGTCAAGTATCTACCAAGATCAGAACGTCGCTATCGATTATCTCTTTGGATCGCTCAGCAGAACCGCCGTTGGCAATCTAGTGGTTGTCAGTCCGGACACAGTCTGGCTACGCCCGAGCATCGGGAGCGATTCGGTCATGATCACGACCTACTATGGCGCTGAAGCATCAACAGACTGTGTGTTGAGTGCGGCGATCAAGATCAGTACCATCGTCTCCATCGAGCTTCTCCCGACCCCAGGCAAAGTAGACGACATTGCGCACCGGCTGCTATGCGTTTGCGAGCCCCGTCAGTACAAGCAGAAGCCACCTTCCACTTCCCGTGGTATCACGCAATGATGCTTGCTCGATTAGAGAAGACTCCAGGCCGCTGTTTAGCAGCTGCCTGGAGTCTTCTCGCCATCCGTCTCGACTCCAAGTGGCTGTTGCCTAGGGTCCGCCGTTGACCGCCAAACCGACACGTCACGTCCGATCTGGCGTCTCACTGTCACTTTCTGTCCCCAGTTCCCCATCTGTGGTTGGTGGGTCAGTAGCAGGACCTGCCTTCCCCCACTAATCTTCTGGATCGCCTCCCGAGAGCGGTCAAGCCGCTCTTGGTCGCAGTTGACGAAGGGGTCGTCGAGGACCAACGGGAGCGTCAGGTTATCCGTCATCAGGTCAGCGATCGCCAGACGAAGACTGATGTAGAGCTGGTCCCTGGCCCCCTGGCTGAGCTGGCGTGGAACGAGGCTGCGCCCGTCCTCGGTCGACACTTCGATGCTGAAGTCAGTGGATAGCTCGACCGACCGTGATGCATCTCCCGTGATCTGACGGAAATAGGCCGTGGTCTGCCGTGCCAGCCGCTCCCGGTAACTGCCCTCGTAGTCGGCAATGGCGGCCTTCAGTTCCCGATAGGCCAACCCCATCGCCTGCAGCTCTCGCCGCAGCTGACTCTGCTGCCGTTTCAGTCCGGCCAACTCATCACCAGCGGCCGCGATATTGACCGGGCTCTGGCCCTGGAGCGCGGCCTGGCGTTCACGCAGCTGGTCTTCACTGCCGCGCAACTGGTCTACCTGCTCCCGCAAGGATATCAGCTCACCTTGAAGGTTCCGATACTGATCCGCGACGGTCTGACCATGATTGGCCTCTGCCTGGGATGGCAGTCCTGGATGTTGATCGATGAGCGCCTGCCAACGGCTCTTGATGGCGACTAAGTTCAGCGCCTGATCAGTCTTCATCCTTTCCAGCTCGACCACGCTCTCCACCTGACGCGACTGCAGGGCCGCCTGTAGCCCTTGTTTCACCTGAGCCTCTTCCTGCATCAGACTGCGGAAGGTCCGATAGCGGCTACGCAAGCTCGGCAGGTCCTCCCCGTAATACTGCCAGAGTGGCAGGACCGGCTGCAGGGCTTCGTGCCACTCAGCACAAAGCTCGCGAGCCTGACGCTGCTTGCCATCAAGGCGCTTCGCCTGTTCCTCGGCCAGGGCTCTGCGCTTCTCGATCTCTTGGGCCAGCCCACGATAGCGTTCGATCTCGCGATGCAGCAGTTCCGTTGAGGTTGCCTCGTCAAATGGCGCCAGCCTCTGGCGCAGCCCGGCAGCCTCCTTGGCCCAGCGCTCGCCCATGCTCAACCCATCAGTGCCCGGCTGCGTCGCCTCAGTGAGCCCGTTCTTCACCTGCCGGCGCTCCTGGTCAAGGGCTTCCCAACTCGCAGCCTGAGCGCGCAACTGCGCCCACTGATCAGAAGCGTTGCCCGCGAGCGCCATCAGTTCACCCACGGACTGGGGGTGAGCGGCTAGCAGTGCCAAGGTCTCCCGCAGATATGGACGCCTAAGCAGCGCTCCTAGCGCCTCCCAAGCAGAGAGGTCTTCGCAGTCCAGTTGCAGCGATAGCAGGCGCATCTCCTGCCTGAGCAGCGCTCGCTTCTGATCCAGACCCCGCCATTGTTCATAGGCAGCCTGAGGGTCCGCGAAAGCATCCGTCAAGGGGCTGACAAGAGCTTGCCAGCTGGACAGTCTAGCTTGCGCCTGTTCCCACTCCCAGCGCAGCGCGGCAAGGCGCTCTTCCCCAGGGCGGTGTTCCACCAGCCGAGCCAACTGCTCCAGCATCGACCGCGCCTCGGTCAGCTCTGACAGACCACAGCGTGACAGTTGTCGCCCCAGCCGTTGATCCACCTCAGCCGTCACCCGCCCTGACTCGTTGCCGCTTGACGGCGCTAAAGCTCCGACTGCCGGTCGAGTCAGCAGCCAGTGAGCACCCCCCCCTATGACCAGTGAGATAACCGCGGCTGTCGCCAAGCCGATAGCTCCATCAAGCAACCAGGCGGCAAGCCCACCGAGAACCAAGCTGAGCAACCAGGCGCCGACGACCAGCAATGGCCTGCCCTTGTGCTCCCTCGGCCTCGCCTCTACCGTAGGCGCTGCCTGTAGGAGCTGCAGCCTGCCACGGACTGCTGTAAGCAACTCCGGGATGCTGACAGTTGCTTGGCCAAAACGCCCGACGAAAGCCTGTTCGGCGGCGCGATAGGCCTCTTCATCCTCAGTCAGTTGATGATACGTAAGGCTCGCGGACTTCTCGGCCTGGGTCAGCTCTAACCGCCGCAGCGAGTAGTTTGCCGCCTGTTCGAGCAGTTCTGGAGTGGCGCTAACCAACGGACCATACTTCCGCGCACAGACGTTATCTAGCTCGTCGATCTCACGCTTGCGCTCCTGCCAACGCTCGTTGACCGCTGCGCACTGCCCCAGCCAACGAGTTAGATCGTCCAAAATGTCTATGGGGTGTTCCGACAGGCGGGCGAAGTCGGGAAGCTCTGTCAACTCAGCCTCAATCCGCTCCAACCTCGTCTGCAGGGCTTGACAGTTCTCCCGCCAACGCTTTCGAGAAGCTAGCAGCTCCAGCAGGCGGCCATGTTCCGCGGTGATGGAAGTCGAGCGGAGTACATCTGGCGACTCCATCTGATCGGATTCCAGCTTGGCTAGGTGGGCGGTGGCTGCCTGCAGCTCCAATTGGTCAGCACGCAGCTCATCCTCTACGCCCTTAGTCAGATGCTG
The DNA here is from genome assembly GCA_964402415.1 of uncultured Clostridia bacterium. Classification (GTDB taxonomy): domain Bacteria; phylum Bacillota; class JAAYKD01; order JAAYKD01; family CAYOCI01; genus CAYOCI01. The sequence goes on along the minus strand of CAYOCI010000103.1, from coordinate 7,168 downwards.
AATCCGCTCCAGCTCTTCAAAGCGCGGCGTTAGCTCCTCGCCGTAGCTCCTGAACTCTCCGTAATGGCCAAGCTGGGTCTCGATCTCACTCAGCCGCAGCGCCAGCGCCTTGGCAGCTGAGCATGCCTGCTCCAGATCTTGATAACTGTGCAGGGCGGTCTGGTGGCGCTCTCGTTCGGTTCGCCATTGCAGCCAAGCCTTCTCCAGTGCTTCCGTGTGCGACAGGCGTTCCAGCAGTCTTCCTAGTTCTTGGCGGGTCTCCTGCAGTTGCTGTTGGACCGCCTGTAGGCCATCGGCACTAAGGCGTCCCGAGACGACCATCTGCTCCAGGCCCGCGATCTCACTCTCGATCTGTTCTAGACGACGATCCTTATTGCCCTTGCTCTTATCCCCCAGAGCGGTACCATAGTAACGGGTCATCTCCTTGATCTTGGTCTCCAGCCCCGTGTGGACCTGACCATAGCGGTTGCCGGTTCCCGAGAGCAACTGCTGAACGGCCGCGTCCAGCTCGACATCGTTAGGCAAGGGCTGAGCAAGGTAGAAGGTCGCTTCAAAAAGCTCGCGGTTCTGAAGACCGATCATCTCCTGTAAGAACCGCCGATACTGAGGATTGGGGCGTCGGCTCTCTGGATTGTCGGCAACGCCGTCGATGAGCAGGCGCCAGCGATCATCCTCGCGCTGACGTAGGCTAACCTTGTGCGTCTCGAACTGCCGTGTGAGGTGATACTCAACCCCATCCACAGACAGGAACAGTTCGCCATCAAAGCGCACAGCCTGCCCCCAGTGGCGGTAACGCCCCTGGCCAAAGCGCTCTGGATCGCTGGTAGCGGGCAACCCATACAAGATGGCAGCGAGGGCAGCGGCCAAGGTGGACTTGCCTGCTTCATTGGGCGCCACTAGGACATTGGCTGCGGGAGTCAGTTCAACCACCGCCTCTTCAGCGTACGGTCCAAAGCCGCGAACGATCATCTGTCTCCATATGACACGAGTTCCCGATCGATCCCCGGTATCACCTCGATGGGTGCAATCTTCCGCCCTGCCGCTGGTTGACTCCACTGCGGGCTGCGGGCTGCGGGCTGCGGGCATGTTCATGTTAGACACTGCTCTACCCCCTCTCCATGAAAGCAGCGATCCCGCGCCTGAGCGCCAGCTGGATGATCTCACGCTCTTCGTCGCTGGCGCAGTCGCGGAAATGGTTTAGCAAACGCCGGACGAAGAACCCCCTGACAGTGGGCTCATCGGCCCATTGTTCCAACAAGCGGTCGTCAAGGTGCAGACTATCATCGTTGATCTCCAGATAGTAGAACTTCTGAGCGAGGCGTGTGGTGATCAGCTCCGGATTGGTTAGGAAAGAAGCCGTCCCGGTTAGTTCCACTCTTAGCAGTAGTTCGCTGTCCGCCAAGGCGGCGATGGCGTGTTCCAACTCGTCGACGCTGTCGAGGGAGCTCAGATCAAACTGTTCGGTCTGATAGCGGCGGCTGGGCCAAGGGACGGAGGCCATGCTTGTCGAACGCGGTCTGAGCTCTGCGAGCGTTAGTTGGCCGCAGCCGGGATCAGCCAGACCTTTGCCTTCGACCATCCCAGCATAAGCCCACTTGCTGGTCGCAGTGCCCAGCTCCTGATAGCGATGGAAGTGCCCGAGCGCTACATAATCGTAGCCAATCCTCTCCAAGGCCTGTCCATCCAGTGGCAGACCGCGCTCACCTGTATCCCAGTTCAGCGAACCGTGGAAGGCGGCGAGATGGATCCCCTCGCCCTCTTGGCGCGGGAAGGCTGACAACCGACCGCTGACCTGGGTCAGCCCTCCGGTATAGGCCATGCTATATACATGAATGGTTTCGCCGTGAATGACTAGGCTCCCCACATGCTCGGGCATAGCGTTCTGAACCAGGATCCCTGGCCAACGGCTGCCATGGCGGCGATAGACGGAGTCGTGGTAGGTGATCTCGTCGTGGTTGCCAGGGATAGTGATGACCGTCTTACCCGCCGAAACCAGCTGCCCTAGGTCGCGAATAACGGTCTCGACCAAGGTCTCGGCCGGGTGGTGAGTCTCAAACAGATCGCCGACGATCAATACTAGATCGATAGCCTGCCCGGGCTGCAGGGCCCAGGCGGTGATGCGGGTCAGGAGTGTATCGCGCTCACGAGCGCGCTGCTCAGCCTTGTCGCCAAGAAAGTCAGCCCGCCAGCCCAAGTGTAGATCCGCTAGATGTAGGCAACGAATCACAGCCTGTCCTCCCTTGTCCATATGCTCTATGCGTATGTTTGTTCGCCATCGAGCAGGGTACATCCTGCTCGATGCACTAGCCACTAGGAGTAAGCAGCCGACGAGAACGAAGGGGCCGGAGGTCGGCTGAGCCTCACCTGATGCTTGCTGGTCACCCGTTACCTCTTCCCATAATCTCCTAATGGCTCGTGACTAGTGGCAAGCGGCTAAATGAGGTTTTCTCACCTCATTTATTGGCAAAGGGGGCGTAGTCAGGTATGATGGAGAGTATGATGATATCGATATCTGATTTCGTCCATTACGATCGAGTTGCCCGAAGGAAATGCTCGCGCGTAGCTCGTCATAGTGATAGGAGGCGATCCAATGCCGAGGTATGATCGTTCATTCTGGGGCAAGAACCCATCAGATCAGGACCCCAGTGGCAACAATGACCCATGGCGACGTAACGATGGCTGGTCTCGCTTCTGGGACTGGTATAAAGGCATCCCTCGTGTGGCCCGCATTGTTCTGACCATATCGGTCTTCTTCGGGGTGGGTCCTCTGATCCCGGTCGTTTTCAGCTTCGCCCCGATCCTGGTGATCGCCTGGGCACTGTCTAGGTCCAAGAATAGGCAGCAGCGCAACCGTGACTACAACCCCGCCTCCCAACCGACCTACAACCCTGTGAACACTAGCACCACGCTCCCCACCGCCCGCGTACCCGGTGAGACCGTTGTCCGCGGCAGTAGTGAGCAGGGGGGCGTCGACAAGATGCTGGGGCTGCTCTCCGATGACTATGTGGTGATGCGCAACTTCACCATTCGCGTCAAGGACAAGGTTGCCACCATCGATTACCTCATCCTCGGAGCGAACGGGATTTTCGCCGTCCAGATGAAGGATATCAAAGGTGAACTGGTGATCGAGCCCGGCAACTGGGCGGTGCGCAGCACCGATGGACGCTTCCGCGGCATGGAGAGCCCGGTGCTCCAGGCCAAGCACAACGCGCTGGTACTGCAGGAATGGCTGAAACAGATGAGCGGGTTGGAGAACCTGCCGGTGCATGGTCTCGTTTGTATCCCCAATAGCGAGGTCTACATCCAGGGCAAGGATGAGCTGCCGGTGGTCAAAGCACAGTCACTGCCGTACTTCATCGAGACGCAAGAGGGCCGCTGGCCGGAAGGTCTCGACAAAGCCGCCATCCAAGCGCAGGCTGTCAAGAGCGCCATCGTCAGCGATATCGACCCCTTCGCCGCTTTTGCCGCCATGAACATGATGCAGCAGAACCAGTTCCTGATCTCGCTGCCCGAAGAGGAACGCGGCTACTTCGTCAACGCCAACGAACAGTATCGGACCGCATCCCGCGAAGAACGCCGTTCGATGATCAATGAGTTCATGACCCGCCAGATGATGCAGCAACGCTTCGATGTGCTGAACAAACTGCAGGAGGTCACGGGCAAGACGCGGGGGATGGAGATGGAACGCTTTTAGCGGGTCACCAAGCTCCACGTCACCAAGCCACCATGTAGAACGATGTGGAATCAAGGAGCGCCAGCCGATCGGCTGGCGCTCCCTTTTTCTGAGTGCAATACGGACCTCGGACACTAAGCGTCTCAGCAGCCTAACCGCATGTCTTGCCGCCTTGGTGGCTTGATGCCTTGGTGGCTCACGCGTGTGGCCGCTAGGCGGGCCGCACCGCGTGAAACACTTTCTTCCCCTTCTTCAGCAGCACCTTACCGTCTTGGATATCGGCGCTGTTCACCAGGCGCTCGGAGCTCTCGACCTTGTCTCCGTTGATGGTGACACCACCCTGCTGGATCAGGCGGCGGGCCTCGCTCTTCGATGCGGTGAGACCGCATCGACCCATCAGCTCACAGATGCTGATCCCAGCTTCAAGCTCTGCTGCGGGGATCAAGGTCGAGGGGATATTGGCATCGTCGCCGCCCTTGCTAAAGAGCGCTTCGGCAGCTTGCTGCGCCTTCATCGCCTCTTCTTCCCCGTGCACCAACTTGGTGATCTCAAAGGCGAGGACCTTCTTTGACTCGTTGATCGCTTGCCCTTCAGCGCGACCCAGGCGGCGCACGTCATCCATGGGCAAGAAGGTGTAGAGGGCGAAGAAGCGCTCCACATCGGCATCATGCACGTTGCGCCAGTATTGGTAGAAGTCGTACGGAGAGGTCTTGAGCGGATCGAGCCAGACAGCGCCATCCACGGTCTTGCCCATCTTAGCACCGCTACTGGTCGTAATCAGCGGTAAGGTCAGGCCAAAGGCCTCGCCACGCTCCAGGCGACGGATCAGGTCGGTTCCGGCGAGGATATTCGACCATTGATCATCGCCACCGATCTGCAGCTTGCAGCCGTACTCACGGAACTGGACCAAGAAGTCGTAAGCCTGCATCAGCATGTAGTTGAACTCGATGAAGCTCAAGCCGGCATCGGGGCGCTCCATGCGGGCGCGGAAGCACTCCGCGGTCAGCATACGGTTAACCGAGAACTGCGAGCCGATCTCACGTAGGAAGTCGACATAATTCAGCTTCAGCAACCAGTCAGCATTGTCGAGCATCAGCGCCTGGCCCTCAGAGAAATCGAGCAGGCGGGCCATCTGCGCCCGGATCCCCTTCTTGTTCTGCTCGATATCATCCAAGGTCAGCATCTTGCGCATCTCAGTCTTGCCGCTGGGATCTCCGACCATGCTGGTCCCGCCGCCCATCAATGCGATCGGGCGATGCCCGGCGCGCTGTAGATGGGCCAGCGCCATGATCGGCAACATGTGGCCGACGTGCATACTGTCTGCGGTAGGGTCAACACCGACATAGGCGGTGACCCTCTCAGTGGCAAAGAGCTTATGCAAGGGTTCATCGTGCGTCAGCTGCTGGACAAAGCCGCGTTCTCTTAGGGTATCCAAAACGTTGGTCATGGTGCAACACTCCTTTGTTACTATGGTGTTGTTATCTCTTTGCGATAGTCGAAAAGGGTAAGCCACTCGGACTTCTTCGTCTCTCCCACCTTCTGATAGCCGAGCTTCTCGTAGAAATGGTGGTTGCGCACCGCGAGGTGAGGGGTGTCGAGCGTCCAAACACTAGCATCGGGGAAGTCCGCCTCGATCAGGCTCATGACCTGCGAACCGATCCCACTGTTCTGGCAGTGCGGATCAATGTAGATGCGTCCAAGATAATACTGTCCTTCACCCCGCGCCCGAACTTCCACCCCGCCCATGATCTGGTCGCCGACCATGATCGTATAGTAGTCAAAACTGGTGATCTTGCGTTGCATCTTCTCCAGTGGTTCATTGGTGGGGTTCGTCTCGTAGTCGCGGTATCGCTCCAGATCCTCGCAAAAGGCTCGCTGTTGGATAGACAGCAGTCGCTCTGCGTCGTTGAGTTGTGCACGCCTGACCCATATCTTGCCCATATCACTCTCCCCCTTCCCTTTTGGTCTGAGAATCAAAAAACCCCGCCCCTGATCTCTCAGGGGCGAGGTCTATCCCGCGGTACCACCCTAATGAGCTGCACACAGCAACCCACTCAGCCCCCGTCGGGTCGAATCGACCTTAACGGGGCTCCCCGCTAACGCTGGGACTGCGGCGAAGCCTATTCGGTAAACACCTTTCGGTTCGCAGCTCAGGAGGGTATTTCGGCCATCGGCGGCCCCGGTTCGCACCACCCACCGGGTCTCTGACGCTCGCACGGATCGCTTACTCTTCTCCATCATCGCTTGAATGTGATTGTAGTCTATGATACGGCAGAGAGGATTATTCTGTCAAGAGCTTTTGCGGTCTCGATCACCTTGCGCGGTGGGTTGACCACGCGTCCTTCACACGACACGCATCATACCCTCGAGGGCAGGGTTAGCCGCGCCCACTGTCGAAAACACACTCACCAGTCTTGCGAAGGAGGAGAAACGAGATGTACGAGATCCATCTGGAGCGACTCAAGTGGTCCGACGTTGAGGCTTACCTGAAACAGAACGATACCATGATCCTACCAGTGGGCGCAACCGAGCAGCACGGCCTTCATCTGCCCTTGGGAACTGATTCGATGGTCGCCATCGAGCTAGCCGAGCAGTTGGGGGTCAAGACAAGCACCCTAGTCGCGCCGCCGATCTGGTATGGATGGAGCCCCCACCACCTGGCCTACCCTGGGACGGTCTCCCTACGTCCAGAGACCCTGACCGAGCTAATCGTCGACTGCTGCCGTAGCTTCGTTCACCATGGTTTCAAAAAAATCCTGATCATCAACGGCCATCGCATGGCCAATCTACCTCCGATTCAGATCGCCGCTACGCGGGTACGCAACCAGACCGGCGCGTTGATGGTGATAGCCGATCCCTTCTACGTGGGTGAGATGGCTGGACGGCAGGTTAGAACCTCCGAGCCCGGTGGTGTTGGACACGCTGACGAACTGGAAACATCACACATGCTCCATCTGCTGCCTGAGCTCTGCGATATGAGCAAGGCCGTCAAGAACATGCCAGCCGCCAAAAAGTATCATGTGGCTGACCCCTATGTGGAATGCGACCGCGTCACCGCGCCGTCCAACATTGCCTCTTATCGCGCTCGTACCGCCCCCTCAGGGATCAGCGGCGATCCGACAGTCTCATCAGCTGAGAAGGGTAAGCTCTACAACGAACTCGTGGTCAAGAACCTCTGTGAGGTCATCGAAGATATGCGTGCGACACAGGTGGATGTCTACGAGAAGTCGCCGCTGTTTTGATAGCCTATAGGCATCAGATACCAGGTCATCCAAGCGGATGATTGGCGTCTATCAGCAGATAGACATAAGAAGGAGCAGGCTTGGCCTGCTCCTTCTTATGTCCGTCTTCTCTAGCCCTCTGATGACTGTTGCCTGATGCCTGATGGCTCACGCAGCCCCACTTTCCAGAGCAAGACCCCCATGCCAACCAACCGCAGAACCGTAGCAAGGATGAAGACGATCCCCATATTGGTACTCTGGTAGAGCGCTACGC
>CAYOCI010000102.1:0-11429 GCA_964402415.1 uncultured Clostridia bacterium | reverse complement strand
TGAACACGTCCTGTTACATTACCGTTTTTATCTAATATATCCCAAAGTTCAACCAGGTTTATTCCTCCATTCGTGTACGTTGTACGTACAAAACATAAATACCCTACGGCAACATACTACCATGAAAACAAACCCACCATCAACCTTTTATCAGTTGATGGTGGGTTTGTTGGTGGAGGCGGGGGGAGTCGAACCCCCGTCCGAAAGTGTGATGATACCAGCATCTCCGAGCGCAGTCCCCATTTTGAGTTATCGCCCGCGGTGGCCCTCGAGGACTAGGTCCACCGGTCACTATCTCTTAGGATTCCCCCCGTCAGCTTGAGAAGACTGACCTCGGTATCCAGCTAAATGACGCCTTCTTAGCCCCGCCGGATTGGACTAGTCAGACGGCTGCCTAATTAGTCAGCGATTGCGTAGTTATTGTTGGCAGTTAAGCTGCTTCCATGTTTTGTAGAGGCCATGGTCCTCTGCTCGCTTCCGATACCCCCACTACCCCCGCCGAAACCATTACGCCCCCGAATGACATTGGGGTCAGGCCTCGTTTTTCGCGGTTTTCATCTCCCTCGAATATCAGCCTACTCACCCCCCTCGGGAGTCACTAACGTATTACCGGCCATCAAAATGTCACGCGGTCAGAACCGAATCCTGCGGGATAGGTGTGCAGATACTTTCGGAAAAAACGAGAGAAACGAGGCCTGACCCCTATGAGCCCCATCTTTACTTCAAATGGTCAAATCTGGACACCTCTATTGCCCATCCGCACTAGACGAGGAATATATCACCGAAAACGACGCTCTCATGATGTACAAGCCTTTCTTTGAGAAACAATCTACCTCTGCTCGAAATGAATAGGGTCGGGCCGCTGGCGCTTTGTTTTCCAGGGACAGTGATGCTATGCATTACGGAGGCCAAAAGGAAGAGAGTGACGCCAGTAGCATCACTCTCCGCGCACACCAGATACTCTATTCCGTTATGATCTCCGGTCCATCGTACCACTTTGGAGTCTTATAGTGTTCAGCCATTTGACGACGATACTTGGCCATTTGCTCACTTAGGAATCCTACTGGTGGGGCAACTTCCTTACCCTCCGGAACGAAGAATTTGCCGTTTTCAGGATCATGCTCATATTTGCCTGCCATACCAAATAGAACCGGTAAGTAAGATTCAAACTGGGCTTCCCCGTTCTCATCCAGTATGAGATTCTTACCGTCGTTCTTGTAGTTGTAGAAGTGCTCTTCCTGCATCTTCCTGAAATCTTTCTTGATCTCAGTGACTTTATCAGGATTAGTCAATAGTTCTATAGCACTTACCGCCATTGCTTGGGCTCCCGCTATTAGCCCTTTATGAGCAACAGTAGAACCGGTTACCGCAGTGGTAGTCCAGTGATGGCCTATAGCTCCCGGGGCAGAAGTTGGGAATCTGACACTTGTAAGAGGTACAACTAAAGAAACCTCGCCTATGTCAGAAGAACCTCCGCCTACAAATACTTCAGGGGATCCTTTTGGCTTATCCGCAATTGCGGAGTCATCGGGAAGGCCTTTTACTTCTGCACCGACAGCTTTCTGTAGTTCCTTGATGAATCCTTGTTCATCCTCAGTCCACTCAGGCATTCCCACCTTTTTGATATTCGCCTGAACCATATTTGCCAACACTTCATTTCTATAGCATTGATGGATTGCAGTGTAAGGGGTAATCTCCATCTGAGTGTCTGTGGCAAGGGCTGCAGCTTTTGCACAGTTTAGCACTCTTTCGAAGTCAGACTTAATGAGTTTATCCGAGTTTCTTACGTAATACCATGTAGTTGCCCTATCCGGAACTACATTAGGGCCTTCTCCACCCTCGGTCATTACATAATGCAATCTGGATGTGTAATGCAAATGCTCACGTAGGAACTCGGTACTCACGTTCATTATTTGAGCAGCATCTAAAGCTGATCTTCCGCGCCATGGGGCTCCGGCAGAGTGAGCTGTTTTTCCGCGGAAGGTGACGGAGAAGGACCAATTGGTATTACTACCTACTCCGTAAGACGCACCAAATTCGTCTCCCCCATGGTTGTCAATCACAACATCTACATCATCAAATAACCCGGCATAAACCATGAAAGGACGGCTGATGACCGTTTCTTCAGCAGGGCTCCCAAACATCTTAATGGTCCCGGTAAATCCCCCGGCCTCCATAGCTTTCTTAACTGCTACGACCGTACCAGCAGCCGCAGTGCCCATAGTATTATGAGTACAACCATGACCTGGCGCCATAGCTCCCTTTATTTCAGTTATGGGTGTGTGGGCGGGGTTTCCTGCCTCTTGAGATAGCATCGGTAGTGCATCTAACTCGCCTAATATGCCAATAGTTGGTCCAGGGCCATTTGAAAAAGTGGCAACGAAGGCAGTTGGCATTCCGCCTACCCCTTTTTCGATCTCAAACCCTTCCTTTTCCAGATAGTTTATGAGTAGGTTTGCGGTATTGTATTCCTCTAACCCTAATTCCGCGTAGGACCAAATTGCATCATTAATTTCCGCCAACACTTCCTGAGTCTCACACTTTTGCAGAAAATCAATGGCAACCTGCTGGTTCTTATCAAATGCTTCCTTGTTCACATCTTCTCCTCCTCTACTTATGCACAAATAAGAGCACGCTACTTCCTGCCTTTATCTGAAGGATATCACAATAATCTTGGGTGTTCTACAATTAGGCGCACATAGTTGCGTAAAAAATAGAATTAGCCACTATTTGCGGATTATTTATTTCAGACGGTCGCAAGGCGGCCTTTGCCAAAGCCATTGGGAAGTATTTGCGAAAAACATACCGTCAACTAGACGCTACAGCTAGCAAACGATTTAACCCCAGATTTCGGGCCCCGGCCCAATGCCAAACGATCACTTTGAGAAGCCTCCGTTGTGACTCCGGCACTCTGGCCAGAGAACCCCAACCGGGTCTCGCAAAAGAGTTTTTGCTACGCCCATGACCTCCGCCCCCCATTCTCCACGGTTTTTGGGCAAAGAAAAACCACCCACAGATAGATGTCATTCTATCAATAGATGGCAGTATATACGTGGTGGAGGCGGACCGCAACACGACAAATCCACACTGGACTACTAGAAAAAGAGAACCATCCCGTGTCCACACGGTAGCGAGTAATGTGACCGGTCTACTTCGAAGCTGCGAAAAAAAGCCCTATACATATAACCCAGTAGATAAGGCTACGAATGCTACGATCGCGAATTCCTAATGCGGCGAACACAACCCCAGCCAGGATATAGGGTAAGAGGTTCGTAAAATTGGAGACAAGGCTCCACACTGTGCCAATACCGATATAAAACGAACCAACTGTAAGTACGATGACCAAGGTTACTATGGCATGTATCGTCCTTGTATCCATGCCATCACCTCCTATGCACTCTAGATTACATACGGTCCTACGGTCTGAATGTTCCGATGGAGCATACGGGGTCAGGCCTTCAGTTATTCCATTGTTCCGAAGACCGTATTCGCTGGCCCCAAACGCCACCTGCGCGCAGATCATCCTCAACCGCCTGCAGGGCCATAGCAACGCTCGACACGGATCGTTGTAGATATCGTGATATAGCGGTCAGAGAGTAGCCTCTCTGGACAGCGATGTAGATGAAGAGCCATCTCGCTAGCGAGGTGGCTCGGTCCCTTCTTCAGCCTAGTAGCTGCTCTATCGGCACGCAGGCGAACTGTGACACTTGATCAGCGACCTGCTCCAAACTGCTTGTGTCTATGCTAGCTTCGCCCTGTCTGATCTTCGAACCCGGTATCGTAACTACCGGAACGTTCGTCTCGACGCTCCGAACCGGTTCTTCCGCAAGAAGCTCATAATCCGCTATATCTCGACCGCCGTATTTCGCCATGAGTCCCCTAATCAGCCTAGTCTCAATGCCGTATCTATCAGTATCCAGATAATCGTGCCGATGGCTGGACCACTGATAATCAGCAGGATCCGTAACGATGCCCGCCTTGACCGGGTTCAAGTGTATGTATCGTACGAGCGCTAGTAGGTACTCGTCACCGTCTATGCGGTTTGCCTTGTATCGCCCCTGAAGCAGATGCCCAGTCTGCCCATACCGGGTGTTAAAGTACTGGGTGTAGCTCTGTTGCACCCCCTGCATAAAGCGCCCTAATGGATACTCGTCTTCCTGAACAAGCATGTGCACGTGATTGCTCATCAGAGCATAGGCATGGACACATGCCTTGTACCGCAGCGCATATCGCTGAATAAAGTGAGAGGTAATGCCTGAAGTCATCATCAGTCCTGAAGATAGTGTCTCGATGGTTGCCGCGAGACATGATATGGTAGAGATCGCCGGGAACATGATAACGTGGTTCTCTGGGCATAGTGAACCTCCTAGGACGAACCTATGTCCCATATACGTCAGTGCGCTGGCAAACACCTTCAGTTCCGCAAGGTAACTAAACAACTGAAGGCCTGCCCCGGTAGTTCCTCCTACAGATCTACTGACCCCGTCAGTTCGGTATGAGAACGACCACAGCGGTGCCTAAGCACTACCGTGGTCGTGAGTCCAGATGATGGGCGCAGATTCGCATGCCGCCTTCGCGAATCAGCGTGTGATCATGGAATGTGTATATCCACATGATGTATCCCGGATACATCAGCCCACCTAACATGCCTGTTGGACAGAACATTGCCTCGCGTCTACAGCCTAAGCGTCATCGTAGTCCTACTATCTTGGTGGGGCTGTCGCCCTCCCGTCGGCGCTTTTCACGGATTGACTCAAGAGCTCGCTTCTGCTTTTTGTCTAAAACTGCTCCTGTGTCTGCAAGAAACTCAACGAGTGTGACTTCCTGTGTCCAGGATCCCGGTTCCCGAATGCCAACAGCGCCACCGACTTGTGTATCCCTACACGATGTTTGAAGACTAAGAGTCTGAAGGCACTGACCTGATGCCTTGCTACCTACTTCGATATCCCATATAGAGACAAAATCACCATGCCCAAGGAGCAAGCGTCGACCGCTGGGGCTCACCGAGGCGGATCTGATTGGCTGCGGTGGATTATCTAGGGACGCGAGAACGCTAGGAATGTGATCTGAGTAGGATATCACCCTTACTCCATAGTCAACATAGTACGATTGTCCACCGATCTCTATTGGGGTCACCTTAGGGGAGTTAAGGCACCGAATAATGGAGTCAAACTCATCCAATAAGAACTTTTCGGTAGTCCGGCGGCGGCGGAGCGACTCAATGACTATTCTGACAGTGGCCTGTTCATCAGGATCCACCTTCGGCTGACTAGAGTGTATTGTTCCCCGAATAAACTGAAAGCCAGCGGAACTATATGTTCGGAGTAGCCGTCCGATCGTCGATATCGGTTGCCGAACGATCGACCTCTCTCCCAGATTGATCACTGTCACCTGATCCATGCTTAGGACGGCAATCTGTTCACCGTTAGCGCTCCAGCACATACTAACAACTTCGTGGTCAAAGGGTATGCTCTTCAGTATCTTGAAGTTTCCCGGATCCACCACTGTGAGTTGTCCCTCCGGAAATCGGCTCGTTGAAAGGCAGGAGATCAGCCTCTCGTCAGGGCTCCACGCGACGTCGTAGAAGTCTCTCATTTCGCCCATCGAGATGCCAGTAAGATCGGAGTTCCTCAAGTCAGCCTTATCTAAGCGACAGTTGTCAAAACGAGCGCCAACAAGCGAAGCCCCTGAGAAGTCGGTCCCTGTCAAATCTGCATTGGAGAAATCCGTTCCATTCAGTACGGTGCCAGAGAGACGTCTGTTAGTAAGATCCGCACCGCAGAGCCGCAGCAGTGTCATAGCATTGCCTCCGACGTACTGGACCTCCGCAAGGCGCTTACCTTTGGTGCTAGTAACCAGGTCAAGTAGGTCCTGCATCGCACTAGACTCAGCCATGTCAGCCATCAGTTCCCTAACGGCCCACATATTGGGGGATGCAAGGGACATGGTCCCAAACGTCCCTTTCAGCTCTTCAAGATTTTTCCTGACGTAGGGCATTACACAGGGCCGATGATCTACTTCTGTATACGTGTTACATACTAAGGGTGACAGTATGCCCAGCTCGGCAGAGAACTTCAACGCGACGAAATACTCAGCGAGGCTCTTATGAGCAAACTCATAGTACCCCGCTGCGTTGTTATGAAGCAGAGTCTGGTTTCGTAGATCAAAGTCCCAGTTGTCCAACTGATGCTGGTCCTTCACCCGATCACCGAAGTATTCCGCGATTTTGCTTGGGATACTCGAATAGTGAATTCTCAGTTCCCCAGTCCTTATCATCTCCCATGCCAGCTCGCACAGAAAGTGAAGCTTGTCAGTAGTGTTGGTGAATGTGCGTTGGGTATCAATGTTGCGCAATAACAGTCTATTAGTTGCATATAAGTATACTTGTGCAGTCTTGTCAAGGATATCCCCACTTACCTCATCGAGTGCAGCCAGAAGTAGCTCAATTAGCACTGGTTTTCGTGCCATTTCGGCAAGGCTGCTCTTCCGCAAAATCCGGCACGCGATTTCGGTACCAATCACATCTCCCTTTCGCCGACTGATTACCTCAGAGATCTGAGCATCACTAAAGGGTTCTAAGTATATCACTTCAAAGCGTGGTGGCTGTAGCTGAATAGTACGTCTACCAAACTCCTCACCACCAAGAATCTTCTTTGATTCCTTTGCCCACCGGAAATATTCTCTCCTGCTTGTGAGTATCACCTTACTTTGGTCAGTCACCAGGTCGGATAACTCCCAGAAATTATCAACCACCGTCTGATAATCTACATGCCTTGCCATCTCGTCAAAACCGTCAAGGATCAAGAGGAGCTTGCCGCGACGATTCATCTCCTGAAACGCATGGTAAGCACTTCCGACGAACGGAAGCTTATACTGTTCGATCAATGCATCGTTGATAAGGTTCTGGCTATTGGTGGCTTTGGTGAAAGCTCTTAAGGTTATCAGAACAGGTAGCCGCTCTCTTACTGGGTCCTTGAGGTATCGCTGGAGTTGCCTGTAGGCATAATGCCTACAGAACCATGTCTTGCCCGATCCAAAATCACCCAGTATTGACATGTGCGCCTTTCCGCGTTCGATTAACCAGTTGTCAATATAATCATCCAGACTGTTGAAATGTTCACTTATGGCATGACCATCATCCGAGACCTCTGTCTTACAGCACGTAAGATCCACATAGAGGTCCAGAATCTTGTCTGTTTCTGCCTGCTTCTCCAGATAAGAGAAATAGGGTCCCCAAACTAGCTCACGAAGAAAATCGCTTAATGTAAAGACCTTAATATTCTCGAGCTCAATTGCCCGAGCCTTGGCTGTCGGCGTGACTCGCGAGTCGGTCACGAGCCATCCCTGATTTGTCTTGATATCAAGCTTCATAGAAAGACTATCAACATCACTAGCACTGACTTCGCCAGCGATGCAGGTGATCCTGACTCTCTGTCTGAGCGGCCCCCGTGAAATAACCACTGTCATCTCAACATCCTGCCCCAATGTCGGCCTCCGCTCAGCGAGTTCATATCCTAATGCTCGTAGCCAGACTAATAGTTCATCTGCCAGGTCGTCCCTAGGGTTCGTGTTCTTGCTTGTGTTCACTAGAACGCGGACTATCTGGTCTGGAAGCTTCTCAACAAGATCGTCGCTGACCACACAAGACTCTGAACTGATAACCCACTGTAGACCATGACGCCTAAGGATCTCAAGTACCGGCATGTTTTTCGTCTGGAATTCTGTAATGAATAGCTTCGATATCTGTTCACCATACGTGCGGAAATCGTCCGGGTGCAAGCGGATCTTCATGACAATTGCGGTTCTTCCAGCATAGCTGATAGCTGTGCGGCTATGGAGCCACCAGAAAGCAGCGTTATGATCACCGATTGAGAAATTCTTGACCGTCTCCAGGTCCACGCGGCTTCTATCAATATCGAGCTCATCTGCCAACCGCAATACTGCAGCAATAAGCTGTTTTCGACCCGATGCCAGATGGGTAAAGGATTCAGGACACTCCCTAATAGGCAATTTGGCATGGTACCGACACACATCAATTACTTCACGCACCAGATCATCCGGTATGGTCTTTATGGCCGTCGCTAATACAGTGGAATTGTTCGTGCGGGCGTAGTGGATCCACGCGGCGGAAAGCAGGTGGTGATCCGCGCGAAGCCTTAATTGCTCCTCTTCAGAGTAAACATCTGCTGTGGAAGCGGTGAACACTCCCTCTGGATTAGCACCGTAGGTCTGTCGGGCGAGTTCCAGGATCTCGGGAAACCTAACGACGTCACACTGCATTCCGACATCATGGAGCCAACAAGCGGCCAGCAGTACGAACCTCTCGGGTTCGGACAAGATTGGCCCATCATATGCAGCGAGCACTCTCTGTGCTAGCGAGATGACGCGAATGCTGTGCTCCACGCCGTGATCGGTGTAGTTCCTCACAATGCACGGGCCGCGCCAAATGCTCCTAACTGCTTCGGCGATAAGTTGTAAGGATAAGGAGTAGCTGTCATCAGTGAATTCAATCTTGGCATTATCCATTCAAACCATCTCCAGTCTTGCGGGCACAGAGGCAGGCTACGCTCTGCAGAAATCTGCTACCCCTTCAGCTACGCCACAGGTTATCAGCAGCTCTGGACCAAGCGGCGTTAATTAACTAGTACATTAACTCACAATGGCCTGATTGCTGGGATTGTTCTGTCCATAGTGAATTCTAACCCTAGCACACTATTAGGTCAACCAAGATTCGGCAAAATTGTACAAATAATACCACCCACCCTGAACTCCCGTTCAAGGTGGGTGGTCGTGGATTCACATGGTGGAGGCGGGGGGAGTCGAACCCCCGTCCGAAAGTGTGATGATACCAGCATCTCCGAGCGCAGTCCCCATTTTGAGTTATCGCCCGCGGTGGCCCTCGAGGACTAGGTCCACCGGTCACTATCTCTTAGGATTCCCCCCGTCAGCTTGAGAAGACTGACCTCGGTATCCAGCTAAATGACGCCTTCTTAGCCCCGCCGGATTGGACTAGTCAGACGGCTGCCTAATTAGGCAGCGATTGCGTAGTTATTGTTGGCAGTTAAACTGCTCCATGTTTTATAGAGGCCATGGTCCTCTGCTCGCTTCCGATATCCCCACTACCCCCGTCGAAACCATTACGCCCCCATGTAACGCGCCGTTGGCGCGAGTCCCTAGTCCCGAGTCCCTAGTCCCTAGTGGGGAACAGAGAAACGTGGACGTAGGAGACGGGTAACAACTTAGAAAGACTCTCGTCTGCGTTCCTTCATCACTCGCTCGGTTTCGCGCTTGACGTCGCGTTCGGCGATGTCATCGCGCTTGTCGAAGAGCTTTTTGCCTTTGGCAATGCCGAGCTCCATCTTGACCATGCCACGAATCAGGTACATCTTGGTGGGAACCAAGGTCAGTCCCTTTTCTTTGACAGCCTGATGCAGACGGCGGATCTCACCTTTGTGCAACAGCAGCTTACGAACGCGCAAGGGATCAACGTTGTGCCGGTTCCCCTGCTCGTAAGGGCTAATGTGCATATTATAGAGGAGAACCTCGCCGTTTTCAACTCGGGCATAACTGTCTCGCAAGTTGGACTTCCCTGCCCGGATCGATTTGACCTCGGTGCCGGTCAGAACGATACCAGCTTCGTAGGTCTCATCGATATGGTATTCGTGATAGGCCTTGCGATTGTCAGATACGACTTTTCGTGCTTCTTTGTCCATAGGGCACCTCGGAGAATGACGATGGGATCTAGGTCACGCGGGCGCGGCAGAGCAGCGCCCCTACATTACAGATACCCACGCCGCGATATGTGCGCTGTAATCACAACGTGCATTCGACGCGACGACCCGTAAATGTAGTGTCTCTGATTCTATCAGAGCCTACCCAAAGCGTCAATGGATGCAATTCCTTTGTTTTCCATCGTTAATCCAGCGGTAATAATGCAGAAAAATAGAGTATCGCAGAGCCGCGAAATCATAGAAGGAGCAGTTCGCCGCTTCGAAGGCGGCTGCGAAGCAACGCCTTCACGCCCACCATAGTCACAGCTAGCACCGGTTAGATGCGGTGTCGGCAGCGACCTGGATAGGTCGCCAGAGACAGACGTGACGGAGGATGGGCGGTTGAATGCGCTAATCTCCGCGTGCGACTGTGAGCTACAGCCGCGCTAAGGCGTCGACTGCAGCTTCTTGCTTTCGTTCTTGACGAAGTCATACAGATACCAGCCAGCGGTGCTTTTGTCGGCGGTAGTCTCGACCGGAACCAGGTTGTAGGCGAGCTTCTCGCCGACGAAAGAAGGCGTGTTGGTGCTGTACTGCGGGATCGGGGCGGTGGCTCGGATCTTGGTCTCGATGCGTTTGAGCGCTCGGTCATAAACGGAAATGTTGGTGACGCCGGCGGGGGTATTGACCTCCACAGCCAACCGTTCGCCTGAGACCGACCAAGCCAGGCTTGATACGGTGGCGCCGTAGTAGAGATCGACAGGCACGACCTTGCGCGCGACGAGATCGTAGACCCCGACCATGCCGTGCGTCCCGACCGTGGCGAATGCGGCCAACTTGCGGTCTGGCGAGAGTGCGACCGGTCCAAAGCTGGTGCGACCAATACCGAATAAGGTGGTGACCTCTGCGCCCTGCGGGGTCATCTCTTTGGGAACGTCGGTCAGCTCAAAGAGCTTCTGCTCGCCGGTTTCGCCGGACAGCACCAGAGCGCTGCCCTTGGCCATCAGGGTGACCTGCTCTTTACGGCTGATGCGGTTGATCAGCACGCGCTCGTCCTCTTTGACCAACCCAATCTGGTAGCTGGTGGCGCTGTAGAAGGGATTGCCGGTATAGACATTGTCGACGATAGCTTCCACCTCATAGACCTCGTCTTTGAACTCCCCGTCGAGAACGCGGAAGCCATTGGGATGGGGATTCGAGGTCGCGCCTACGTGATCGCGTTTACCGGTCTCGGTCATGAGGTTCCGAGCCGCTCGATCGTCACGGCGGATCACGGCAAACAGATAGTCCTCGATGACACTGATCGCGTCGGTAGGGCTAAAGGCATGCTTAGGGGCGGGCGTTGGAACGGGTGCAGGAACAGGTAAGACGGTGCGTGGTTCGATCTTGACCCCTTGGCACCCGGTGACGAGCAGCAGCAGGACCAAGATGATAGAGACGCGCCTCAGCACAGGCATCCTCCTTTCATGGAACAAGAGCTCATGAAAAGCCCGAAGCCGATAGGAAGCAGTTCGTGCGATACAGGGTGTCTCGTAGATAGGCTTGGTTCGCGGAGTCGCAGTGATCAGCGAAGGCCGTTGATTAGTGGCGAGTTGATTCGGGCATCCTTGTGAAGAACCTGATGCGACAAGGAGTTAGTGCCATGTTATTGAGATCGCTGATCGCTTCCTATCTGAGTGTGACCGTTTCTCTGATGACTCCAATCATTCTAACAACACC
>CAYOCI010000101.1:0-11713 GCA_964402415.1 uncultured Clostridia bacterium | reverse complement strand
GCGATATCTTCGTCAACCGTACCAATGCCACCGATGCCGAAGGTCTCGACGAGCACCTTGGCGACGTTGGGGGAGAGGAAGCCTGGCAGTGTCGGGCCAAGGTGGATGTTCTTGACGCCTAAGTACAGCAGCGCCAGTAGCACGATGACCGCCTTCTGCTCGTACCAGCCGATGTTGAAGGCGATCGGCAGCTTATTGATATCGTCGAGCCCGAAGACTTCCTTGAGCTTCAGCGCGATCAGGGCCAGGGAATAGGAGTCGTTGCACTGACCAGCGTCTAGGACCCTGGGAATACCGCCAATATCGCCTAGGTCGAGCTTGTTGTAGCGGTACTTGGCACAGCCAGCCGTTAGGATGACCGTGTCCTTGGGCAGCTTCTGGGCGAATTCGGTGAAGTACTCGCGGGACTTCATCCGGCCATCGCAGCCGCCCATGACAAAGAACTTCTTGATCGCACCGGACTTGACTGCCTCGACAACCTTGTCAGCGAGAGCAAAGACTTGGTTGTGGGCGAAGCCGCCGACGATACTGCCGGTCTCGATCTCTTCCGGGGCAGGCAGTATCTTGGCCAGATCAATGATCGCGGAGAAGTCTTTCTTGCCATCGTTGTCCGCTACGATATGGGGGCAGTCGGGGAAGCCGGCTGCGTTGGTGGTGAAGATCCGACCCTTGACCTCTTCGCTCTTGGGCGGGACGATGCAGTTGGTGGTGAACAAGATCGGACCGTGGAAGGACTCGAACTCGCCCACCTGCTTCCACCAGGCGTTGCCGTAGTTGCCTGCCAGGTGGTCGTATTTCTTAAACGCGGGGTAGTAGTGAGCCGGGAGCATCTCGCTGTGCGTGTAGACATCCACGCCGGTACCCTTGGTCTGCTCCAGCAGCTGCTCGAGGTCGGTCAGGTCGTGGCCGGAGATGAGGATGGCTGGGTTCTTCCGTACGCCGATGTTGACCTGGGTGATCTCGGGATGGCCGTACTTGGAGGTATTGGCCTCATCCAACAGCGCCATAGCCTTGACACCGTGTTCGCCGGTCTTGAGCGTCAGCGCGACCAGATCGCCGGCGGAGAGGGTGTCATCGAGTAGAGCCGCCAACGCTTCGTAGATGAAGGCGTAGATCTCGTTGTTCTCTTTGCCGATGTTCAGCGCGTGTTCGGCATAGGCGGCCATACCCTTAAGGCCGTAGGTGATCATCTCGCGCAACGAACGGACGTCTTCGTTCTTGGTCGCCAAGACCCCCACCGTTGCTGCTTTTGACAGCATCTCTTCGCGTGAGCCCACCTCGAAGGTGGCTGCGTCATGCAGGTCACTCACCTCAACCTGGTGGCGGAGTTTATCTCTGAGGGCGATCGTCTTCTTGATCTGCGCCTCGATGGCTGAGTCATCGAAGTTGGCGTTGGTAATCGTCATGAACAGGCTATTGAGCAGCTGATGGTTAACATCCGCAAGGTTGGTAGCATCGAGCTTGCCCTTGACCACCACCTGAGCTAGACCCTTGAGGGTATAGATCAGCAGATCCTGAAGCTTGGCAACCTGTTCGGTCTTGCCGCAAACACCTCTTACCTCACACCCGGTGCCCCGTGCGGTCTCTTGGCACTGAAAGCAGAACATACCCATGCTCACACCTCATACTCCATCGTTCTTAGTCGCTAACCGGCTCAAAGTCATCTTTGCCTACACCACAAATAGGGCAGACCCAAGTGTCCGGGATCTCCTCAAAGGGCGTACCGGGCTTAATGCCGCTATCCGGGTCTCCCTCCTGCGGGTCATAGATATAGCCGCAGGGAACACACATGTACTTCTGCATCAGACTCACTCCCTTCAAATCTCGCACTAGCTCGGTAGGTCTGACGCGAACTGCGCCCATCTGTTATCTCCTCTTCGCCTCTTCCGCGCAAATCTCCTGCATTACCCTGTTCTCGCAGGAGGCGCCTCGACCACGGACAGCAACGCAAAGAGGGCGACCCACGTGTGTGGGTCGCCCTCTCATGCCTGGCACCGGTTCTACCCCCGATCTTACCCGGTAGGGAACTCGGGCGCAGCATGGCTGCGCCCCTACGGTACCTGGCACCGATCCTACTCAGTCTCGACCAGGTACGCTCCCACGATCAATACCACCAGCGTCACACCCGCGAGCACGGTTAGTCCCGGGGGGAGGCGGTCTGAGGCAGCCTTGGCGATACGTCTGATGGGGGCGAGGTTCTGCCCGGCCAAGAATAGTGCCATCGATAGCCCGGTTAGAATCATCAGAACCGGCACAGCCCCAGTCTGCCAGGCAAAGACAGCGCTGACCTCATCCTCATTAGCCTCGCGCAGGCGCAGCTCTCGGCGCAGGTCACGCCCACGGGTCTGTGCCTGGAGAAGGATGCAACCAGCCATGACCATGGTGAGTAGGACCAGCAAGAGGCTGGGGTTGAGACTCACGTGAAAACGAAGGTAGCACTGCTCCGCCAGATCGTGAAGCCACCCCATCTCTGAGCTGGCTAGTATTGCTGGCCAGCACAGGACAACACAGAGCTTGACGATCCCCTGGATCACCCTGCGTCGTGAGAGAAGATCACGCAGGCAGATGAGCAAGATATATACCACCAAGATGGCAAGATCCGCCAGATTGCCCCATAGCCCAGGGATCAGGGTTAGGGGAGTGCTGGCAGCAAAGATAATGCCGCTGATCAGAACGACCACCGAGCCCGTCACCACGGTTGCGATCACCTTATCCCTCCTCAGCTAGCGTGCCGCTACCAGCTTCATCAGCGCCTGGGTGAGGCCACCGGTCGCGGGGTTCCATTCGACCCAGGAGACGCGTTGCTTCAGCGGCTGCAGATAGCGGCTGTCACGACTCTGAAGGAGCTCGGCAGCCAGCACATCGGTCCTACCTTGGGCGGCCAGATGGTAGCCACCCACATTGACGACCATGATCGGATACCGTCCCCGGGCGACACCGGTGTACTTGCCTAGCTGGATGACCCCTTGGCGGAGCAGCTCAGCATTGCTTTTCTGCACACGAGTGACCAGTACGCACAGCGGCCTCGAGCCCTGCAGATAGCGTCGATAGGCGTAGGCCGTCTCTTCCAAGCCGCGCCGCTGTCGCTGTTGCCCCTCATTGGTCCGCTGAGCGTTGGCCTGCATGATCTCGCGCAGGATCACGCGGTACTGCCTCTGCCCCCCGGCGGGATAGATGAACGACCGGCCGCCATTGTAGGTGCAGAGCCCGACCAGACAGTTCTCCCGCAGGTAGAAGCTGGCTAGATCGTTGACCGCCTCCAGGGCGTACTCGAAGCTGTTCCGGGCGCTTAAGCCAAAGTCCATCAGCGAAGAGTGGTCGAGGAAGATCCAGACCACCCGCTTACCCTCTTTCTCATACTCGTTGACCATGGGCATCGAGCTGGTTCCTTCGCGCCTCGAGGTCGCCTTCCAGTTAATGCTGCGGAAGGAGTCGCCTTTGCTGTACTGCCTGAGCTCACGAAAGTCCAGGGTCGAGACGCCCATGCGGGCAAGGGCACCCACAGGCAGAGGAATACGTGTCCTGTGGCTGGCGCTGCGCACCCGCTTAAGCTCCGCTAGTCGCGGTCGTACCTCAAACTCATGGTCGCTAACAACCTCGCCCGATGGGGGAGCGTGGAGCTCCATTAGGTGCCGCGACTCCCACTGTAGGCAACCAAGGCGGTAGTGGCCGGAGCGTGAACAACGGATGGTGTAACTATGGGCTGCCGTGGTGGCGCCGAGCCCTTTCCATAGCACCCGAAAATTGCTTCCCTCAGTTAGATCAAAGGCACCGGGCAGTTGATCAGCCAGGATCACCAGCCCGGGCCCGCCACGCAGATCGACCTCGATACGGCACCGGACAGGCTGGTTGGTGGTGCATCTAGTTGAACCGATCGCCCGTCGTACGGCGACCACCCGCGGCGGGTTGAGGCTCATACCGAGGCAGAGCAGGAGCAGAGGAAAGCTGGCCAAGGTCAGCAGCAGCCGGCTGGCCAAGATGATGCCCAGCAGACCCAAGGTCATCACGGCGCTGACCAGTTCCATGGTGAGCGAGGTGACCTTGATGCCGCCCTTCGCCCGCTTTCCCATCCGTCCGATACCCACTGCGGTCTCAGCCTTGTGTCCTTGTTCCTGATACGAGGGGCGAGGGGCGAGGGGCGGGGGACTCCCGTCCTTCCTCGGCGTCGCCTCGGTTGAATGGGCGCAGCATGGCGGCGCCCCTACAGGGCTGCGGGCCGCGGGCTGTGGGCTTGTCATGCCAGCGCCCTCGTCCTGATCTCTTTGGGAACGTCGGTGCCTTCAACGATCCCTTCGATAATCTTCTCGGGGCGTAGACCATCCAGGCTGTAGTCAAGGTCCAGCACTACCCGGTGGGCCAGCGCGTGAACGGCCAACCCTTTGACATCATCCGGGATCACGTAGAGCCTGCCATTGATCAGAGCTGAGGCCCGTGCCAGCTTGAGCAGCGCCAACGACCCGCGTGGGCTGGCACCGACCCTGAGCTTCGGATTCGCCCGGGTGGCGCGGGTGATCTCACTGATGTAGCGGAGGATATTCTCGTCGACGTAGACCTCTTCCACATCCCGCTGCAGTTGGACCAGCTCGTTCTGGGAGATGGCGCTGGGGATACTCTCAGTCGGGTCGTCCTGCTGCCAGTTGATCCGGCGCCGCAGGATCTCACACTCCTTATCCAGACTCGAGACATAGCCAAGGGAGAGGCGCAGGATGAAACGATCCATCTGCGCCTCGGGGAGGGGGTAGGTCCCCTCGTTCTCGATCGGGTTCTGGGTCGCCATGACGGTAAAGGGAGGTGGGAGACGGTGAGTCACCCCCTCGATGGTCACCTGATGCTCCTCCATGGCCTCGAGCAGAGCGGATTGGGTCTTGGGCATGGCACGGTTGATCTCATCAGCCAACAGCAGATTGGTGAAGATCGGACCACGCTCCAACTCGAAGGTGGAGCTCTCCCGTTTCCAGATACGGGTGCCGACGATATCGGCTGGCATCAGGTCGGGGGTAAACTGAATGCGGTTCCAGTGGCAGCCCATACTCTTGGCAAAGGTCTTGACCAAGAGGGTCTTGCCTAAGCCTGGGTTGTCCTCAAACAGGATATGGCCCCCGGCAAGGATGCCGCAGAGCACCTTCTGCATCATGGCTTCGTCGTCAACCACGAAGTAACGGCTGACGCCGCTGACTATCTGACGGCACTGCTCTTGGGCAAGGTATAGATCCATTTTGCATCGCCTCCTATGCCAATGATAAGCCACCAAGGCGCCAAGCCACCAAGCCGGACGTAGCTGCTGTAGGGGCGCTACCATGCTGCGCCCGACGTCCACGCCCACCGCGGTCAAGGTCGGGAGTCAGTTGCCATTCCTCTGTTATTCCCGGTGGTGTGTTGAACCACTGCTAAGGTCTCGCGAAAATCCTTCACCGTTGACTGTAGCAGGATTAGGCGCTGCTCACGGTTGCGCCGTTCCCGCGCCGCTCCCTCAAGGCGTGTGGTAAGCCCAGGGGCCCTGGCGTCGCTGTGCTCCAGCAGCCGCGAGGCCAGCTGCTGCACTCTGGCGACCGAGACGTTCAGCCGGGCCGCCTCAGCGATCAGGTAGGTGGCGATCCCGGTGCGATCGCCATACTCCACAAAGGCGGTCATCAGCCGTGAGACCATGGTTAGCTCATCATCACTGGTTACGCTAACGTCCTGGAGATGGCGTGCCAGCTGATCAACTGTCACACCGTCAGGGAGCTTCTTCATCCCGGCCCGCATCCGTTCCAGGGTGACTGCCAGGATCAGAGCTACCGCTCCCCACTCCAACAGGCTGAGGCGGGAAGCGTAGCGCCGCGCCAGAATCGGGCGCAGGTCATGGGAGTAGATGAAAATGGCGGCAAAGCTGATGAACTGCAAGAACGCCGAGTTCCTGAGCGCATCGCCCACCAGACGGAGCAGCTTGTTCTCCGCCAACCTGATCAGCGAGGCGGAACGAAAGGCCGCGACCATGATCAAGGCGAAGATGATCGCCTGGTTGATCGACCAGGAGACTGTACCTGTACCCACGTCGAGCGTCAGACGCCCAGTGGGCCAGACCTTTGGCAGCAGGCGGCTGAGTGAGAAGGCGATCGCGGTCAGCGCGGTTACCTGTAGAGCGGTCTCCAGGAGTTCGCTCTCTTGTGCCCAGCAGCGGGCCACCCGGTACGCGGCATAGACCCCGATCAGCCAGAGGAGCGGCTGCTCCAGCGTGGCAATCAGCCCCAGCTGGGGTAGTTCTGCCAAGACTGGGATTGCGGCTAGGGTCCATGCCATCAACAGTAGGCTGCTCTTGATCGTCCGCAGATGGAGCCCTGTTAGGAAGAAGCTGAGCAACTGCCCGAGCAGCACCGAGCCCAAGACCAACATGATGGGTCCGACGAGCCTCTGCAGGGGGAGTACAGCGACCTTCACCTCCCCAAAGCGGCGCAGCAGTGGGTAGCTGATCGTCAGCGCTACCACGGTGGGGATGAGCTGGGTAAGCCGGGGTCGGACTGGCGCAGTCTGTGGGTTCATACGATTACCTCACTCCACTTCGAGTCATCAGCCCGCAGCCCGCAGCCCGCGGTGAGGGCACCTGGGTAAGTACGGGGAACTTGCCCCATCCCATTGGTGTAAGGAGGTCGGTCGCATCCACCAATCGCATGGCGCTATGTCAGCGCCGACAAATCAGGTGTGTCTTCTGCCGTAACGTCCCCTACTGTGGGCTGCGGGCAGCGGACTGCGGGCCGTTTATTATCTCCCCGCACGCACGGTAGAACTGCACATAATGCTTTCTGCCGATCGGCTCTAAGCTGTAGGTAGCCAGCTCAAATAGATCAACAAAGGCTCGGGTCAAGAACGCAGGCAGCTCGCGTCCTCGCGAGAGAATCAGTTGAGCAAACTCGCGTGGGGTGAGACGGTCGGTGGGCCGGGCATCGTCTCTGGCGGTGAGGTGATAGAGCTTCTGACCGTCTTCGATGATCTCATCGCGGTAGGAGACGATCTTAATCACTTTACTGGCGGCCATCCGTCCATCAACGAGCACGCTGATGGGCTGCTCGCCAAGGGCGGTGAAGCAGGCCATACTGCCGGCAGTCGGGCTACCCAACGGCAGTGTAGTCGGGTTCTCGCTGCCAACCGCAAGGCTTAGCTGACCGCTCAGGGGTTCGCCCGACGTAGATCTGACCTGGATCATCAGCGGGTCAGTGACGCCCCAGACCAAGGGTAGATCTGCCTCGATCTCGGGGAGCTCAATGGTAAGCTCCGGGGTGGGGGCATGGGCCGTAGGCGCCGTGGGAGCGGCTGATCTGTCGCGCTTGGGCAGGAGCGCGGCCAAACGGTGGCGCGCTCGCCAGCCAACGACCATCAAGGCCGTTAACCCGGCGAGAACCAAAGCGTTCATCCACCAAGGCCGAGCCGGTTTCTTCTCATCGCCTAGCTTCACCGGGGGTTCCTCCGGAATCACCCTGTCACCGCTGGTAGGGATTGTGACCTCGCCCTCGACCTCGGTGGGCAGGTAGAGGCCCTCTCCAGGAAAGGAGACCTTGTACCTCATCTTGGTCGGTAGTTCCCCGGGGATGGCCGTCGGTTCAAACCTGATCTCGGTGGCGAAGCGCCCATCCTCGCCGGTAACGGGGGTCTTGGTGAGGGGATCCCTGGTCGCCAGGGTGGCTGCCAACTGTTCATCAGGTAGATAGAGATTCGTTCCCCGTTGAAGCAGCTGACCGTTGAGAGGCAGCGAGAGCGATCGGGTAGCGGTTAAGGGGTCGAGTTTGATCTCGGTGTGAGCGTAGACAGGCTCCTCAACACTATCGGCAGACCCTTGACGGCCCTGTGACGAAAGGACCTGAGCCACCAGGTCGTAGTAAACGGGTACGGTCTCTGGCGGGATCGGTGCATCGATGGCAAACTGACCAGCTTCGGTGATCCCTTGACCGATAATGTGCTCGCCCTGATCCGAGCGCAGGCTGAGCATGACACCGACCTTGTCAAGCGGCTGACCATCGCCCCCGGTGACCCGCCCTGTGATCTGGGTGGTCTCGCCCGCCACCAAGTCGGGGGCTTGGTCAATGGAGATGAAGGTTGGCGCGGGTGGTCTGTCGTAGCTGCCAGTGGCGTCAAATGTGACCCAGCCTAAGTTATCAAACAAGACCTCGCTGTAGGCGTGGGCTTGGCCGCTGGTTACCAGTTGCTCGACCTGTGTAGGGTCGACATGGTAGCCGGTCACAATGCGGGCAGGTAGGCCAAGGCTGCGCGCCATGACCACGAAGGCCGAATTGAAGCTGCCGCAAACGCCGACCTTCTCTTCAAATAAGAACCAATCAACAGGGTCTTTGTCCGGCGGTGGTCCCTGAAAGTCGAAGTCATAGGTGTAATTGGCCTTCAGATGCCGTTCGAGCTGCTTAGCTTGTTGATAGGGGGTCTGAGCCCCAACCGTGATTGCCTTGGCCAGATCTTTAGTTCTCTGGGTTATGCCGTTCGGCAGCTGTGTGTAGTTCGGCCGCCGTACGACCTTGGCCGAACTGAGCAACGTTTCGTTATATCGGTATAGGTCGAAGCTCACCTGATAGGGATCTGCCTGACCGCTGTTGGCACGGAAGGTCTGCATCTCTGGACTATAGCTCAGCCCCTTGGCACCAGGAGAGCTAAGCTGAGTGGTGTACAGTGGGGTCGGGATCTGCGCGCTGCGGTTGACTGGGTCGATCGTGACCGTCCTTGCCGATCGACCAGATGAGTCCACCTGGTAGCGCAACTCCTCGCCTTGGTAAGGCTCGATCGGGGCGCGCGTCTGAGTATTGGGGTACGACTGAGGGACGCCGACCCGTAGATACGCAGTTCCTGTCTGCCCACTGATCCGCATGACCGGCAGCGCCGGAGCTTCTGAGCCGCCGCGGAAGTGGATCTGTTCGCTGAGCTCGGTGGCGATACCAACGCTATCACTTGGGTCGCCTATACCACCCGATCCGCCCGGATCGCCTCCGTTACCGTGATCTCCATCATTGTCTTCATCACCGAGATCACCTTGGTCGCCCCCACCAATCCCTGTGCCCAAACCGGGCATGGAGAGGCCTGTCGGTGAACCCAGTAGCGAGTTAAGCCCGGCGAAGATCAGTGAGAGCGCGAGCAGCGACGAGACAAATCCCATCGCCAGTCGCGGCCACGACCCCGTGGAGCGATCAGAACTCAGGTAAGGCCATTTACGCCCCAATCTTCATCGGTCCCTTCGCAAGTGAATGAAGCATGTCCGAGCCATCTTTTGTCATTTCTGCATTATCTAAGTTTCTCCTCCAAAGATCTGGATAAGCCTCTTCTGCACGCGTACGCAAAAACAGCGGCCCTGGACGTTTCAACCGTCTCAGGGCCGCGGTCTCGCGAACGGCGGGTAGGTGGACTCCCTATGCGATCTTCAGTCGCCTCTCCAGATAACCAAACGCCACGCTGAAGAATGACGTCAGGGTAAGATAGCAGAGCCCAGCCAGGAAGTAGATCTCAAAGGGACGGAAGGTGGAGCTCTCCACCAGCTTGGCGGTGCGCATCAGGTCGACCATCTGGATGGTGGAGACCAGCGAGGAGTCTTTGAGCAGAGCAATAAACTCATTGGCCATGGGAGGAAGCAGACGACGATAGGACTGAGGAAGGATGATGTGGCGCATAGCCTGCCCGCGGCTCATCCCCAGAGCGAGTGCAGCCTCCATCTGCCCCTTGTCGATGGACTGGATTGCGCCTCGAGTGATCTCGGCGATATAGGCAGCAGCATTCAGCGAAAGTCCGATCACAGCACTGGGGAAGGGGTCCAGCCTAAGTCCAAACTGCGGCAGACCATAGTAGATGAAAAAGAGCTGCATCAGCAGAGGCGTGCCGCGGAAGACCCAGATATAGAAGGAGGCTAGGAACTGGACTGGGCGCCTGAGCGAAAGTCGCGCCAGGGCCAGAGCAAGTCCTAGAACCGACCCCATGGCCACTGTGACGGCCGTAAGCTCCACCGTAATGGTGGCACCCTTCGCCAAAATGGGGGCTTTGGCGATGATGAAACTCCAGTCCATTCTTATCACTCCCTTGTGTAGACAGCAGTTCCACGTGCCACCTTCGACGGCGCCATGGAGGAGGAAACGTTCCTTATTTCGCAACCCACGAGGGGCTAGGGGCGAGGGACTCATTGGAGAGCCGGGGTCTACTTCAACACCGCCCCAAACCACTTCATGCTCAGCGTCTCCCACGTGCCGTCGGCTTTGATCTCGGCGATGATACGGTCGATCTCCTCACGCAGCTGGACATCCTCTTTACGAAAGGCCACCGCCGCTGGCTCGGGGTCCAGTTTCTCACTGAGGATAGTGAACGCGCCGGGACGCTGGGTGAGGTAGTAGCGGGCGGTGAGTTCGTCGACCACCAACCCCTCGACGCGGCCGTTGCTAAGATCGGTGAAGGCCTCGGTGAATGAGTTGTAGAGCTTTAGCTCTTCTTGCTTGACGTTCAGCCACTTGGCTGCGGCCACTGCGCTACTGCTGCCCAGTTGCGACGCCACTACCTTGCCCATGAGGTCGAACGCGGTCTTGGCTGTGCTTCCAGGGCGAACGGCCATGACCTGCGAGCCGTTGAAATAGGGCGTACCGAAGGAGACTTCCTTGGTGCGTTCGGGCGTAACGGTCATCCCGGAGAGGATGATATCAAAGCGTTTGGCCTGCAGCGCACCGATGATGGTGCTCCATTCGGTCGGCTGCCATTCGATCTTCACCCCCAGGCGCTTGCCGATCTCCCGATCCAGTTCGACCTCAAAGCCGACCAGCTCGTTCTTATCATTGCGGAACTCCATCGGGGGAAAAGTGTCATCAATGCCGATTACCAGCCTGCCTGTCCGCCTCACTCGTTCAAGTGATCCGTCGCCAGTCTCCGGCGTTCCAGTGGCTGCCGAGGCAGCTTTTGGGACACAGCCAGATATTAGCGTTAGGATCAGTACTATGATCAGCCCAACCACTCCAAGACGTTTCATTGTTCTCTCCTCCTCAATGATGTAGGTGATGGGCATAGTATACTTTAATATGGTAGCGTAGTAAAGTATTAAAGCATAGGTCGGCATTTTCAGATTTGTGAACAAGCTGCGTCAGCATCGCGTGAACATAGCGCATCCCGACCGGGGCAACAATAAGCAGCAAGGAGGGATGTACATGAGTGGACCGAAAGTGAAATGCAACGTCGATACCTGCACCCATCATGTCAAAGGGGATCTGTGCGCCGCGGCCAATATCGATATTCTCAATGAGCTCCCTGCGCGCATGTCGCAAAACGATGAACAGACCGAATGCAAGACCTTTGAGAAGCGCAGCGGATTGGCCAACATGCTGGGCTCCATGGACAACGTCAACTGGGGTGGAATGGTCAGCGACGTTCTCTTCGAGGGTGATGACCAGATGAACCCCAGCGTTACTTGCATCGTCAACACCTGCAAGTACTGGGAGAAGGGTGACCGTTGCGTCGCCGAGGAGATCGATGTGGCTGGTCAGGGCGCTGACGAGTGTCAGGATACCGACTGCAACACCTTCATCCCCAAGGATAAAGGTGAGGGAGAGTAAGCCATGCGGCTTATCGGCTTCTTCGTTAAGCTCGGCTTGTACGTTCTCGCGCATCTGGTCCTTATCCCGCTCTTGACCAATGGGGGCGTTGGCTTCGCCGTAGTCAGCGCTTTCGCTGTGGTGGCAATTGGATACCTGGGAGATCTCATGATCATGCCTAG
>CAYOCI010000100.1:9750-11875 GCA_964402415.1 uncultured Clostridia bacterium | reverse complement strand
TCAACCATGATGAACCTTCTCGGGTGCCTCGACCGGCCGACAACTGGTACCTGGCTGCTCAATGGCGAAGAGATCGGTACCAAGTCCGACAACGACCTCGCGACCATTCGCAATAGGACGATTGGGTTTATCTTTCAGAACTTCAACCTGCTCAATAAAGTCTCTGCTCTGCAAAATGTTGAACTCCCGCTCATGTATCGTGGCCTTCCTGCCAAGGAACGCATACGGCAGGCTAAAGAGGCACTTGAGCGTGTGGGACTGGGCGGGCGGCTGCATCACCGACCCACCGAGCTTTCGGGTGGGCAGCAGCAGCGCGTCGCCATTGCCCGGGCTCTGGCGGGTAAACCACAGATTATCATGGCTGACGAACCTACGGGCAATCTCGACAGCCGGTCGGGTATGGAGGTCATGACCATCCTGCAGGAGATGAACGATCAAGGTATCACGTTGATCATGGTCACCCACGACAACACCATCGCGGCTCATTGCCAGCGTGCGGTACGGTTGCGCGATGGACGAATTGTTGACGATGCGCTCAACCCCAACCCCATTCGCGCTGCTGAAAGCTTGGCGAAGCTGCCGCCACGGGAAGAGGGTGATCAGTAATGAACATCACCGAAAGCATCCGCATGGCTTGGTCAAGCATCAGGAGCAATAAGATGCGGACCTTCCTGACCACGCTTGGTGTCATTATCGGGGTTGCCGCTGTCATCGCCTTGGTCTCGATCGGTGAGGGCGCCAAGGCTAGCATCACATCACAGATCACCAGTATGGGCTCGAATATGATCACCCTGACTGGCGGCCGCGGGCGCGCGGTGCGCCTCTCTCTGGATGTGGCGGAGTTCATTGCCGAGCGCACACCTTCAGTGGCCAACACAGTCCCGACTTACTCGATCATGGGTGCCACGGTCAAGGTGGGAAACCAGTCAGAGACAGTTCCTGTTGATGGGGCTGGAGAGTCGTTTCAGAGTGTGCGCAACTGGCAGGTGGCCTGGGGCAGTTTTTTTGATGCCAGCCATGTCAACTCGTCGCGCCGGGTGGCGGTTGTTGGACAGTGGGTGGTCGATCAGATGTTTGATGGCCAGAACCCGGTGGGACAATCGATACGTATCAACGGAACAACCTTCACCGTCATCGGTGTGATGGAGGCCAAAGGTACGGTGATGGGGCAGGATGCCGACAAACGCATCATCGTCCCAGTGACTGCGGCACAGCGCCTGGCCGGGCAGACCACGGTCGGCGCCATCTATTTCGAGGCAGCATCCGCCGATCTCAGTTCACAGGCGATCGAGGAGATCAAACAGGCTCTGCGTGACCGGTTTGGCAGCACAGCTGATCAGAACAATGTCTTTCGTATCAGCAGCATGGATGACCTGCTGACTACGGTTAACACGGCTACGGCCACTCTGACGCTGATGCTAGCCGGGATCGCCTCGATCTCACTACTGGTCGGTGGGATCGGGATCATGAACATCATGCTCGTCTCAGTGACCGAACGAACACGTGAGATCGGTGTGCGCAAAGCGCTCGGCGCTAAGCGTCGTGATATCCTCACTCAGTTCCTGGTGGAAGCGGTCATCCTTAGCGTCAGCGGGGGTGCTATCGGTATCGGACTAGGAGTGTTCGGCGCACAGCAGGTTAGCCGCCTCGCGGGCTGGCCGCCGACGGTCTCCGCATCCTCGATCGTACTGGCGTTCTTCTTCTCGGCGGCGGTTGGTGTCTTCTTTGGCATCTATCCCGCCAACAAAGCGTCGAAGCTCGATCCGATTATTGCGCTCAGGTTTGAATGATGAAAGAGATCAGGCGCCAGACACCAGAAGTCAGAAACCAGACAGGCTAAGAGTGGTGAAAAAGGCCAATTCCTCTCATATCTCTCAGTACCGTATGCCACATGTGGCAGGCGCAGCATGGCTGCGCAACTACATATGGGGTACCGAGTCCGATCGTAGTCGCGCAGCCATGCTGCGCTCGGACTTTTTCGCTTGACTCGGTTTCACTAGGGACTAGGGACTAGGGACTCGGAGCGTTGTTAGACGCGCCGTATATTCCCCATTGCTTTGAGCTAAGATATATTGTATAATCTAGGCAATTTCATCGTGTGATCTGCCATGACGGGAACAAGTAC
>CAYOCI010000100.1:0-9650 GCA_964402415.1 uncultured Clostridia bacterium | reverse complement strand
TATTGTATAATCTAGGCAATTTCATCGTGTGATCTGCCATGACGGGAACAAGTACGCCCTCGAACCTTGCCAGAGAGTCGGCGATTGGTGCGAGCCGATAGGAAGAGTGCCGAAATCCATCCCCCGAGCAGTACGGACTGGCCGTTATCCAGTATCGAGGTGGATCTTGATCCTAGGTCAAGGTCAACCAGGGTGGCAACGCGGGAGAACCCTCTCGTCCCTGAACATGGGATGAGGGGGATTTTTATATCCATTTTCCGAAAGGGGCGAAGATCATGCTAGATCCCAGACTCATTCGCAACAACCCTCAGAGGGTTAAAGACGGTATCAGCAACAAGGGTGAACCCACTGAGATCGTCGACCAATTTCTGGCACTTGATGAGCAACGTCGAACACTGCTGACTGAGGTTGAGCAGCTAAAGAACCGACGCAATGTCGTCTCGGCTGAGGTTGCCAAGCTGAAAAAGCAGGGGCAGAACGCCGACGATCTAATTGCTGAGATGCGTGGTGTTGGTGATCGGATCAAGGCCATTGATGATCAGGTCCGCGAGGTCGAGACCAACAGCGATGCCCTGCTGCTCCGCATCCCCAACCTTCCTCATGAGTCTGTAGCCGTCGGCAGAGATGAGACAGAGAACTTTCCCATCCGCTACTGGAGTGAACCACGCAAGTTCGATTTTGCGCCGAAGCCGCATTGGGATCTCGGGACGGATCTAGACATCCTGGATTTTGAACGCGGTGGCAAGATCACAGGCGCGCGTTTCATGGTCTATAAGGGCTTGGGCGCACGTCTCGAGCGGGCGTTGATCAACTTCATGCTCGATCTGCATACTGGTGAGCATGGCTATAGAGAGATCTTCCCGCCTCTAGTGGTCAATCGTGCCAGCCTGACCGCCACCGGTCAGCTGCCCAAGTTCGAAGAAGATGCATTCCGTCTCCCTGAGTATGATTGGTTCCTCAACCCCACTGCTGAGGTGCCGGTCACCAATCTTTATCGGGGTGAGATCCTTGACGGCAGCCAGCTTCCTATCTATCATACGGCTTACTGCCCATCGTTCCGTGCCGAGGCAGGCGCGGCCGGGCGGGATACCCGCGGCCTAATCCGCATGCACCAGTTCAACAAGGTCGAGCTAGTCAAGTTTGTCAAGCCCGAGAGGTCGTATGAGGAGTTGGAGACGCTAACCGCCAACGCTGAACGCGTACTTCAGCTTCTGGGTATTCCATACCGCGTCGTGGCGATGTGTACGGGTGACCTCGGATTCACCGCCGCGAAGAAATACGATCTCGAGCTATGGATGCCTAGCTACAATCGCTATGTTGAGATCTCTTCGTGCAGCAATTTTGAGGACTTCCAGGCCCGTCGCGCTGATATCAAGTATCGTCCGGCAGTTGGGGCAAAGGCTGAATATGTTCATACCCTTAATGGGTCTGGGCTCGCCATTGATCGCTCTGTGGCTGCCGTCCTGGAGAACTACCAGACGGCCGCTGGCGAGATTATCGTTCCCGAAGTACTACGCCGCTACATGGGTGGGGCAGAAAAGATCGCCAAGTAGTCCGGACCCGGCTGCATATGCAACGGGTCCACACCCGCCGAGCGCCACAACAAGCGCCTGTTAGGCGCAGTGTCGACAGTGACCTGCATAGGTCACGAGAGACTGTTGAAGCGAAGGACGGGTGGTTGACCGCAACTAATACTTCGTGGCCCGCGGCCCACAGCCCGCAGCAGCAGTTGACTGTGCAGTACGTGGTGGTTGACTGTCGCGTTTTGCGCATGTTATACTTCTGAATGACAAAGACCCAATGGACACCGCCGGTTTTGCACCAGCCCTGGTTGTTTCTAACTGCGGGCTGTTGGCTGTTGGCTGTTGGCTGCGGGCTGTCATGGAGAGGTGTCCGAGCGGTTTATGGAGCTGGTCTTGAAAACCAGTGATCGCGCAAGCGACCGTGGGTTCGAATCCCACCCTCTCCGCCATATTGAGAACATTACTCGAAAGCTCGCGGTGCAAACCACGAGCTTTCTCTTTTTCTGCTTTTTGCAAGGCATCGATGCGGGAGCATAACTGCGTGTGGGGAAGCAGCAGCGACGCCAAAGCTGTCAGACGGCCAAATCACCTCCTGACGCGATTTTGCCAGCCCAAACAAGGCTTTACAGTTTTTCAGAAGAACGATATTCTATGGACATGAATCACGTGCGCGTTATCCCGTGATTCAGTTACTTAGATTAACTTCCGGGTTGAGTTCTGCCTAGCAGTCAACCTATCGCTCTGAACCTCGTTGCCGTGATCGCTACCATGTCAGCTCAGCTGACCAACTGTGGTAACGACCGCGGCTGCGAGGTTTATGTGTCTGGTCGCAGACTTGACATACGCACTTAACATCATTATAATCGTGGTTAAAGGTCGGTGGGTGTGAAACCAACTGGTGTGAAACCATCTATTGGTGGTTGTATAATTCGCCATGCCTGTGCTATAATACAGAGGTGACGCGGAGGGGTGCCGGAGTGGTCGAACGGGGCCGCCTGCTAAGCGGTTAACGGAGTTAAATCCGTTCGAGGGTTCAAATCCCTCCCCTTCCGCCATAGCTTGTATTCAAATAAGCACTGCAGAAATGCAGTGCTTTTGTGTTTTCCAAGACGAGAACGAGCGAAGGATCGGCTTCTCACTCAATTCTTAGCATCCGATAGCCAATGCCTATATGGGTCTGAATGAATCTCGGCTGTGATGGCACAGGCTCAATCTTCTTGCGCAGAGTTGCCATAAACACCCGTAAAGACGATGCGTCACCGGGCATGGGATTATCCCATACCTCTTTGAGGATGAAGTTGTGCGTCAGAACCTTGCCCACGTGTTTCGCCAAAGTGCAAAGCAATCTATACTCCATTCGTGTCAGGTGCACTTCCTCGTCGCCCACGAATACGCAACCTGCACCATAGTCGATCTTCAGCTCGCCATTCTGAAAAACGCTCGACGCCTTGCCGGACTTAGTATTGTCATAGTTGATACGCCGTAACGAGACACGTAAGCGAGCCAGGAGCTCGTTGACACTGAAAGGCTTAGTCAGGTAATCGTCTGCCCCAGCGTCTAGCGCCTCGATCTTATCCCGATCGTCGCTGCGTGCGCTAACTACGATGATCGGCACGTTTGTCCATGTGCGTACCTTGCGGATGACCTCCATCCCGTCCATGTCCGGCAACCCAAGATCCAGTATGATGATATCCGGCTGCTGGGACGCCGCCTCAAGTATCGAAGCCGTACCTGTTTCCGCAGTGTAGTATTGATATCCTTGTGTCTCCAACGTGGTCGTGATCAGATTGCGAATGGCCTTGTCGTCCTCCACCACGAGAATTCTCGGCTTAGTCATTCAGATGCACATCCTCTGCTGGCAAAGTAAAGCAAAAAACGGCTCCGTGTGGCACATTATCCTTTACATAGATGGTTCCTCCATGTGCGTTGATGATCGACCTGCACAGCGAGAGCCCTAGTCCCAGTCCACGACGTCGGTCGCCGTTTTTGTTGGCAGTGGAGTAGAACATCTCAAATACCCTTTCCTTTGAGCTGTCAGGAATGCCATCCCCATCATCAGCAATCTCGATCAGTACCATCTTATTGTCGACTCGCTGTGCACGGATATCAATGCCAGCACCAGATGACGTAAACCTGATCGCATTGTTAACGATGTTGATGATCACTTGGACAATCAGACGGGAATCCATGCGAGCCATCAACATATCGTCGTCCAAAGAGACTTTGATCTCCCTAGAGGAGCCTTCCCGATTGATATGAGCAAGTGCGTCTTGCATCACCTCATCCAATAGCTCCGGTTCCACATGAAGATCCATGGTCCCGTTGTCTATGCGCGTAACCGATAGCAGGTTCTCTACCAGATTAATCAACCAGATGGCATCATCGTAGATATCGGTATAGAGACGTTGCTTTTTGGCTTCACTCAGGATATTGTTCATCAGAATACCAGCATTGCCGGAAATACTAGTCAAGGGTGTTCGAAGATCATGGGAGATGGCTCGCAATAAGTTAGCTCGCAGCTCTTCACGCTGCGCTTGAATGGCGATGCGGTTCTTCGTTTCGTTTATCTGCTCTTTTTCCATGGCAAGCGCGCACTCCCCGAGCATAGCGACCAGTAGGTTTTTCTCGAAATCGTCGATTGGGCTACCATCTGTCAGAACTCCTACCACGGCGAAAACAGCGTTCTGGCCCTTGACCGCGAGATACAGACACTGCGCATCGGGATAGACATCCGTTGTAGCCCCAGCATGATGTTGGTTTGCGTATACCCATGACGCCATCGCCAGCTCACTTTCGGCGACAACCCCGTCAGGGATAGTGGCATCACTGTTGGTGCCAAAATATACTGGGTCGCCAAGCCCATGGTCGCAAACCGGATAAACACATACACTACGACCAAGCAACTTGGTCAACTGATGGGCCGCTTGGTCGATGATCTCGCCGCCATTCTTGGCACGCTGAAGCATCTGGCTGGTTTCCAAGAGCACCTGCAGACTATAGGCCTTCTGTGCTGTTTGGTGGGCCTGCTCTCGTACGCGCATGGTTAATGTGCTGGTGATGAAAGATGCGATAAACATTACAGCAAACGTGATTAGGTAACCTGTATTATATGCCCAGAGCGTAAATCTTGGTTCAGCAAACAGGTAGTTGAAGATCACCACGCTCAGAAATGATGCGATACCCCCATACACTCGCCCATTGGTGCTGATTGATGTAAAGAGAACGCCCAGAATATACACCGTGATGATGTTGGCCTCGTTAAAACCCAACCGCCAAAACCATAGGCCCACCATTGAGGTCAGACCGAGGATTCCGGCTGTTATGCCAACGTCGGTTGCTGTCAGACGAACCCCTCTCGAGTAATGGAGAGGTAATACGGGTTTTTCGGTTTCTGCCTGGATCCCTTTACTATGGGGCCTCATATATCACCACCCCCTTGCTCTGCCGCAATCATTGTAACATACTAGTTCCCATGCCGCCTCTTTGAACAACACCACAAGAGGATGAAACAGTCCACTCTGTAGATGGCTGATCCCAATGTGGGCTGTGGGAAGCGGGCTGTGGGGCTCTCTGGGGATGGTACACGTTGCTGTACATCACTGCTCACATTTATGCCCCGTTAACACGCCCATTTCCATAGCTAACAGCGCCTTAAGATCTCCCTCTCTATAATGAAATGAAGACTAGGTGAGAGGGATGTGGGAAGGTGAAGATTACAGTATTGGTTTTTGGTACCATATATCTTGTCGCACTTGGTCTCTGGGTTATGAAGAAGGTCGATGCGTTCCTGCAGAGCGCTAGCTTTCACCCATATTGGAGTAAAGAGCAGGAAGAGGATGAACTATCAAAGAGAGGTTGATGCGAATCTTAACACGACCTTAATATCGTAATCGATGATTTCGGCACACAACTAACGTGAATTGTGTTATGTTGTTTTGTATGACAGAAACAGGGGTCGCTATTCGCTCATGTACTCCTTCGGAAGCACAGGACTGGCATATTTCGAGGTGTGCGGCGAATCCTATGCCATGGAGGTAGCTATGGAAATCAATCTCAAGAATCGCATTCGCTTCAGCCCCACGCAAGTCCTTGTTTTGGGCTTTGCAGCGCTGATCCTGGTGGGTGCCATCCTGCTGACACTGCCAATGGCGAGCACCGGGGCTCCAATCAGCTTTCTCAACGCCTTGTTTACCGCCACCTCAGCCGTCTGCGTGACCGGCCTTGTTGTGGTTGATACTGGCACAGCATTTACCTTCTTCGGCCAGGTCGTGGTTATTCTGCTGATTCAGTTTGGCGGTCTCGGTATCATGACCATGGCCACCCTGATGTTCTTGCTCCTGGGGAAACGCATCAGTCTCAAGGAACGCCTGGTGATGCAGGAAGCCCTCAATCAATTCTCCCTGCAGGGGTTGGTCCGGCTCACCCGGAACATCATCTTCATGACGCTGACCATCGAGGGGATTGGTGCACTGATCTTGGCGACCCGCTTCGTTCCCTTCTACGGATGGCAACGAGGGATATGGTTCAGCGTCTTCCACGCCATCGCGATGTTCTGCAATGCGGGCTTTGACCTGATCGGTGGCTTTCGGAGTTTCACGCCCTTCGTTGAAGATCCAGTCCTCACTTTGACGATCGCTTTCCTTATCATCTTCGGCGGACTCGGGTTCACAGTGATTGCTGATGCGTGGCGGAATCGCAGTTGGAGTCGGCTGTCGCTGCATAGTAAGATCGCCCTGGCCGTGACCGGCGTGCTGTTGGTCTTCGGCACAGTCTCCTTCTATGCGCTGGAGCTCAACAACCCGCAGACGCTGGCTCCCCTTAGCCCTGGTGCTAAGGTCTGGGCGTCTTTCTTTCAATCGGTGACGCCCCGTACCGCAGGTGCCAATACTCTGGTTCTTCCTGCCATGACGCGGGCGAGCATCTTCCTCACCGTCATCCTGATGTTCATTGGCGCGTCGCCTTGCTCCACCGGCGGCGGGATCAAGACGACCACTTTCAGCATCCTACTTCTGTCGGTCCGCGCTGCCGTGGCGGGGGAAGAGGATATCGTTGTCTTTCGCCGCCGCCTTCCGCAAGGATTGGCGATGCGGGCGATGACCATCACAGCGATGGCGCTGTTATTGGTAGTGGTGATCACCATGGGGCTAAGCATCACCGAGCCTGGGGCAGATTTTCTTGCGCTCTTGTATGAGGCTACATCAGCTTTTGGCACGGTTGGACTGTCGCTTGGCTTAACACCGTCACTGACACCGCTGGGCAAGATCATGATCATATTGACCATGTTCGCCGGACGCCTTGGTCCCATGACCATTGGGCTGGCTCTGGGCAAGAAAGCCCATGCTCAGCGTGTTAGGTATCCTGAAGATAAGATCATGGTAGGGTAGGAGGAGACACATGGCTCAGAAAAGACAATATGCGGTAATCGGCCTTGGGCGATTTGGGAGCTCGGTGGCGCGATCACTGCACAATTTGGGTCACCAGGTATTGGCGATTGATTCGGATGCCAGTCTAGTCCAGGAGATGACTGACTGTTGCACTCATGCCGTCGAGGCCGACGCTACGGATGAAAACGCTCTCAGAGACTTAGGTCTCAGGAACTTTGATGTCGTTGTGGTCGCCATCGGCGATGATATCCAGTCAAGTATCCTCAGCACTGTCATACTCAAGGATATCGGCTGCAAATACGTAATCGCCAAAGCTCAGAACGAGCTTCATGGCAAGGTCCTGTATAAGACTGGTGCTGACAGAGTTGTCTTTCCGGAACGCGACATGGGTGTGCGTGTGGCACATAACCTGATCTCATCCAATATTCTCGATTATATCGAGCTTGCTCCTGACTATAGCATCGTTGAGATTCAGGTACCGGACTCCATGGTGGGGCGTTCTCTGCGTCAGTTGGAGCTCCGCTCGTCTTTCAACGTCAATGTGATCGGCATTAAGCGCAACGGTCATATCAACGTGCTGCCGAGAGCAGATGATAAGGTGCTCACCAACGATGTGCTAGTCGTGCTTGGTGCCAACGTCGACATTCGGCGACTGGAGCAGGAACAATAGACAAGACAGGGCATTAACCTGACATGAAAGTGCCCGCAGCTCGCAGTGGGGTAAGTCGAGGGGGCGGTTTCATCCACTTTGATGCCGCCGAAGAGACGGCATCGGGAACTGACATGATATGGTTCTAGCGCTACGCTTGACTTGTCCACTGGATCCTGATATACTCGTAAATGTTCTCGTGAACGAGATGCGCCCGTAGCTCAGCTGGATAGAGTAACGGACTACGAATCCGGTGGTCGCAGGTTCGAATCCTGCCGGGCGCGCCACTTTGATTTTATGAAAATCTTGCTTCGGCAAGATTTTTCTTTTCTTTTGAGCAGGTGCTCATGGTGCTCGGTGGATGCCTTGTGTGCTGTTATGGACTTGGCAAAACTTTTGTGCTAGAATATTGCCTGTGATTGTATCATGCCCCCGTAGCTCAGTGGATAGAGCGAGAGCGTCCTAAGCTCTGCGTCGGAGGTTCGATTCCTTCCGGGGGCGCCAAAATCCCATAGAAACGCCATTGACCGGCGCAAATCAGTTTGCTATACTACGTTTTGCGATTAGATCGCAAGGGGTCAAGTGATGAATGATGAGAGCTACATGCGCCTAGCCATTGAGGCCGCGCTCGAAGCTCAAGCAATCGGCGAAGTGCCGATCGGCGCGGTGATCGTTAGAGACGATCAAGTGATTGGTCGGGGGTTCAACCGCCGTGAGAGCTGGCGTGATCCCACTGCACATGCTGAGATGATCGCCATTCGTCAAGCTAGTGAAACACTTGGTGGCTGGCGGTTGCCAGGAACAACGATTTATGTTACACTAGAACCCTGCCCCATGTGCGCTGGCGCGATGATGCTGGCCAGGATCGAACGCGTTGTCTTCGGAGTGCGCGATCCCAAGGGTGGCTGCGTGGGAAGCATTTTTAACCTAGCGCAGGAGCCGCGCTTCAACCATCGCCTTGAGGTGACTGAGGGTGTATTGGCTGAAGAGTGTGCGGAACTGCTCAAGACCTTCTTTCGCAACCTTAGATCTAAGCGTGGAGAGATGGCAGAGTTGGTCGATTGCGCTCGCCTCGAAAGCGAGTAGGCGGGGAACCGTCTCGAGAGTTCGAATCTCTCTCTCTCCGCCAGTAGTATCCTTCAGTGCCAAGTGACAACTGCATATGCCTAGCTCGCTGTTGACCAAGGCAGCGATGAAAACAGCAGAAGAACTAGTTGTAGCTGGGCGCTTCGTTTTACGCGGAGAGGTGGCTGAGTCTGGTCTAAGGCGCACGACTGGAAATCGTGTTCATGGGAAACCGTGACGTGGGTTCGAATCCCACCCTCTCCGCCATTATTATATCAACAAACAGCAGACAAATTTTGGTCGTGCTAGACGGGGAGGTAGCGGTGCCCTGTAGCCTGCAACCCGCTGTAGCAGGGTCGAACGCCTATATTGAGGCCTTGTTTTGTCAGGGCTGGCCTAGGCAAGTGGTGTTGACGATCGGGTCCTGCGCAACATGAGCTTGTGAACCCCGCCAGGTCCGGAAGGAAGCAACGGTAAGCGATTACTTGTGTGTGCCGCGGGGGTGCCTGTTCCGAGCCAAGTGCTTGGGTATCGCCTGGGAAGAGAGTGTCGAAGATAGGGCACGGCCAAAACTTTATCAGCAGCCTGCACGTGATGTGCAGGCTGCTTCATTTATTGCCGAAAAGTGGGACTCAAGGTTTTCGCCTCACCAGGTCAGACTAAGTAGGAGAGTCTAGAGTCAGGAGCTAAGGTTGACTCCTAATTTGCAGTTCCTAGTTCTTCATTCTTAATTCTGAACTCTTAATTGGGATGGGGTGGCCTTGTGGGTGTAAGAATCATTGCGCTGATCGTGGCGGCGATCAGTGGGTCAGCCATGACCTTCCAAGGATGCATTAACTCCGAATTAGGCGAGAAGACAGGCCCGTTCGTGATGGCGCTGATCGTTCAGTTCGTCGGGCTTTTGACCGCCCTCGCTCTCTTCTTGGTCACAGCCTCTTGGCGGCACTGGGGAGCGTTGAGCAAGGTGGCCTGGTATAGCATCCTTGGCGGCGGTATCATCGGTGTTGCCATCATCATCGGCGTCGCGTA
>CAYOCI010000099.1:5106-12373 GCA_964402415.1 uncultured Clostridia bacterium | reverse complement strand
CTGGCCAGGCGGGCGTGCATGGAGAGCATGATGATCACGATCCCGATCAGGCTCAGACCCTGGCTGATGATATTGATCATGCCGCTGTTGATCATCTCGCCCATGGTGTTGACATCGTTGGTGATACGGGACATGATCTTGCCCACCGGACGGCTGTCGTAGAAGTTGAACGAGAGCTTCTGGATATGATCGAAGAGTTGTTGGCGCAGGTCGTAGAGGATATGCTGTCCGGTGCGGTTCATGATCCGGATCTGTCGACCGCTGGCGACCCAGGCGATCAGCCGCATCAACACCAGAGCGACCAGGACCTGGTTCAGCACGGTCATATTGCCCTTGGTGATGCCGTTGTCGATGGCGTGCTTCATCAGTACCGGTTCAGCGAGATTGACCAATGTGGCGATGAAGACCAGGAAACCTGCGATGGCGGTCTGACTGAGATATGGTTTCAGGTAACCCATCATGCGGATGAAGTAACGGCGGTTAAAAGGCATCTTCGTAGCCTCTTGCTCCTCTTGCTCTTCATCCAGATCGAAGATATTGTCGGTATCTGCCATAAGGGATCACGCTCCTTTCAGGAGAGACCCAAGACACTAGACCCAAGACACTAGAAGTGTAGTGTCGCGGATGGTCTGCGTGTTCTGCGTCTCGTTGGTAGGGGTCGCCTGCCGGCGACCCACAGGCGCCCGGTTTGGGGTAGGGCGCTTCGGAGTCTCACTCACTGTAGTGACATCAGGCGAAGTCTAGTGTCTTGGGTCTTGGGTCTGATCAG
The DNA here is from genome assembly GCA_964402415.1 of uncultured Clostridia bacterium. Classification (GTDB taxonomy): domain Bacteria; phylum Bacillota; class JAAYKD01; order JAAYKD01; family CAYOCI01; genus CAYOCI01. Next base: position 11,604 of record CAYOCI010000099.1, on the reverse strand, counting down.
GATACCGCCGCAGTAGCGGCGTCATCCTGATCCGCAAACTGCCCGTCGAACAGGCGCTTATAGACCCCGCCTTGAGCCAGGAGTTCTTGGTGGGTTCCGATCTCGGCGATCCGCCCGCCGTCGAGAATGACGACACGGTTGGCTCCCTTGACGGTGGAGAGACGCTTCGCGATGATCAGGGTCGTGCGATCCTTCATGATCCCATCCAGAGCCTCTTGGATCAGGAACTCGGTCTCGGTGTCGACGCTGGATGTGGCTTCATCGAGGATTAGGATCCTCGGGTTCATGAGCAGGGCTCGGGCTAGCGCTACGCGCTGCTTCTGACCGCCGGAGAGACCGACACCGCGTTCACCCACACGGGTACGGAAGCCTTTGGCTAACTTCGAGATGAACTGAGCCGCTTGACTGGCTGTGGCGGCCGCCTGGACCTCTTCCTCAGTGGCGTTGGGGCGACCGTAGGCGATATTCTCCCCGACCGAAGCGGAGAAGAGGAAGGTCTCTTGTAGCACCAGTCCAATCTGGCGGCGCAGTGATGAGAGCGTGATCTTGCGTATATCGACCCCATCGATGGTGATCCGGCCTTGCGTCGGGTCATAGAATCGGGGGATCAGGTTGATGAAGGTGCTCTTGCCCGACCCGGTCCCGCCTAGGACGGCGATAGTCTCGCCGGGCTTGACCTCGAGGTTGATCTCCGATAGCACATCCTCATTGCCGTCATCAAAGCGGAAGGAGACGTTCTCAAACCGGATATGACCGGCCATATTGGGGAAGTCTGTGCTCTCGGTGGTGTCAGCGATCTCGGGCTTGGTATCGAGGATCTCCCAGAGTCGAGGAGCAGCGGCCAGAGCGCGCTCCATCATATTGATCAGCCAGCCGAGCATGCGAACCGGCCAGATCAGCATCCAGAGATACATCTGGAAGGCGAACAGGTCGCCTAAGGTCAGACGGTTAGCCATCACCTCACGGCCGCCGAAGTAGAGGAAGAGGACGATCGAGAGGCCGGAGAGCAGCTCCATGGTGGGGTTAGTCTGGGCCTCGATCTCTGCCCGATCCAGGTTGCCTTGGAGATGGTCCTGGTTCTTGGCGCTGAACTTGCTGACCTCGTAGTTCTCGCGTGCAAAGGCCTTGACTACGCGGACGCCGGAGACGTTCTCCTGTAGCACAGTGGTCAGCTTGCCCATCTGTTCGCGCACCTTCTCCCACGCTGGGCGGATACGCTTGTCAAAGCGCACGACGGTATAGCCCAAGAAGGGGTAGGTGATCAGCGAGGCCAGGGTTAGGCGCCAACTGATACTGAGCAGGATGCCGGTGTAGGCGATCAGAATCACGATATTGTTGCTGAGCAGCAGCGCGGACCAGCCGAGGAAGTTCTGAATACACTCCACATCGCCGGTGAGCTTTGACATCAGCTGCCCCGTCTGAGCCTTGGCGTAGAAGTTGTGGGAGAGCTCCTGCAGGTGGTCGTGGAGTGACTTGCGCAGATCGTAGGTGACCTTCTGCCCGACCAGCTCGGCGGAGTACCACTGCGTGAAGTTGAAGACGCCGCGGACTACCCAGACGCCGATATAGACGGCGATCATGCTGAGAATGAGGGTCAGGTTGCCCTTGGCGATGCCGTTGTCGATGATGCGGCGGGTCAAGAGCGGTGGGACCGCATCCAGCGCCGTGCCGATCAGCATGGATGCGACCACGGCCAGGACCGTCAGCCAATGGGGAAGCATGAGGCGTAGTAGGCGCGGTAGGTTTTTCATAATGGTTACCCCCTCTTTCGTGGCAATGGCTCCCTATATAGCTCGTTCTTTCGGAACCTGCATGACAACGAAGTGAACCGCCAGAGACCGCTCACGTGGGTCACGCTGAAGTCATGCAAGTTCCGTGATAAGAGAAGAAGCCATGGGCTGACCCATGGCTTCTCCAACTTGCATCGCTGCAATCAAAAAGCCATGGGTACGTCAACCCATGGCTTCTACTAGCAATACCTATGCCAGTGGCCTCGGGCGATGACGCAAAAGGTACACATTGCTCCCGTTGAAAGAACGAAGACGACTGAAGCAAACGGTGCTATATGCGGTCATCCCCTAGCCCCCCTTTCCGAACCATTCTATAGGTGATTATAGCCAAGGACGGGATGGATGTAAACCCCTTTCAAGACGAATTATGGAATTGTTTCACGAGCCTAGCCCGAAGGCATCAGCCCGTCGACAACTGAGCCACCCAGGCAAAAAAAAGGCCAGCCCCTACGGGCTGGCAGAAGAGAGGGGGTAATTAGCACTTGGATGTATTGTATAATACCCCTTTTTTTCGGATAATGCAAGGGTGTCCGCAATATTATACAGACTTTTCTGAGGAAAATCCTGCCACACCCAGTTGGGAATGCAGAACTATGAATTATGAGTTCCAACCCCAATTCTTAATTCTTAATTCTTAACTCCTAATTCTCAGTTGACCGGTCGCTTCCCGTGAATAATATGCACCTCTTGGGCGCGGTGGATCTTCGGGCGGTGGTCTTCATCATGACAGAACTGCACACACAAGCCGATGGCTGTTACGCCCTGCTCATTGATCTGGTCATAGCCGCTCTCCGGCAACTTGATCTTCAGGGCCAGCAGCCCTTCATTCAGCCCGTACAACTCGTGCGGTGTAACGACCACTGTATCGCATGCGGCCCAGGCCGATTGCTGGCCGATAGTGAAGTTGATACCGGTTAGCTCCTTGACAATACGATTAGGCATCTCTTGTCCTCCCATTCGCATCGGTTGGGGCATCATCGTGGTTACAAACCAAGGTTTTCCCGTTCGCTTACCGAAAACACTAATACACGAAACCATTCTACAAAAATGGCAGAAACCCCTGCCGCCCAGGAGGTTGTATCAAATGGAAAAGATGCTGCAGCAGCTAAAGGACCTTGTCAGCTTGACCAGTCCATCGGGGTTTGAGGATGATGTCGTGGCCTACCTGACCAACGAACTGGTCGCTCTAGGAGTTGAACACCATGTCGATTCTCTCGGCAATGTGATCGCCACCCGTCATGGCAAAGGCGGGCCAAGGCTCATCATCTCCGTGCATGCGGACGAGATCGGCTTCGTGGTGAAGAAGCTCGAGGCGAGCGGCTTTATCCGCTTTGAGCGGATAGGTGGAGGCGACCCTCGGATCTTGCCCGCTCAGCGTGTCTGGGTGCGTGGTCGTCAAGGGCGCAGCCTCGGCGTGATCGGCTGTAAGTCTGCTCACCTTTCCAGCCCTGACGAGCGCACCAAGGTGGTCCCCCATCAAGAGCTCTACATCGATATTGGTGCCGCATCAGCGGACGAGGTTCGTGCCCAGGGAATCGAGGTTGGCGACCCGATCAGCTTTGTCGGTGAGCTCGAGACCCTCGGCCGTGGCGAGGGGAAGCGGATGATCGGCAAGGCGTTTGACGATCGCTTGGGCTGCGTGATGCTGCTCCGTCTGTTCCGTGAACTGGGTAGCGAGGCCATCCCTGCCACCGTCTATGGCATCTTCAGTTCGCAAGAGGAAGTGGGCTTGCGCGGTGCCAAGGTTGCCAGCTACACTGTGGATGGCGACGTTGCGCTGGCGGTAGATGCCACGGCCTGCGGCGATACCCCCGAGGCCCGCGGCGAGGCGCTGGCCTTAGGGATGGGGCCTGGGATCAAGGTGATGGACTTCAGCATGATCACCCATCGTGCGGTCAAGGATCGCCTGATTCAGGTGGCTCAGGAGAAGGGGATTGCCTACCAATTGGAGATCCTCACCGGGATTGGCACGGACGCGGGCGCTCTCCATCAGCAAAAGGGGGGAGTGGCATCGGGTGTCATCTCCATCCCGAATCGCTACACCCATTCGCCCATCGAGATGCTAGACCTCGGTGACCTGGAAGGCGCGTACCAGCTGCTCAAGGGCTTTGTGCTCTCGCTTAAGGTCGGGGATCGCTTCACCTTTGGGGGAAGATGATGGACCAGCCCACAGCCATCAGCCCGCAGCCCACAGTGGGGAGAACGGCATCTGTCCCGCCTGCATGTTAGTTCCCCATACCGCCACCTTCGCGGCACCACAGTGGATGAAGACGCCCCCTCGGTACCCCCACTAGGGACTAGGGACCAGGGACTAGGGACTCATTTCATGTTAGCATCCGGGAAGCACCGCCGGGGTGGAAAGCCTCGGGTCATTTTTCGCTGTGGGCTGCGGGCTACGGGCTTTTTGCGGTAATACCACGAGGAAGGATGTGTTAAGTTGCGGCGCAAGCTCTCCATTCTGTTGGCAGTGGTCATCGTCTTAGGGTCAGTAGCCGTTCCTCCGATCCAGGCGGCCTCGCGCATGTGGGACCTGGAACTCCTGGCGCAGAAGTACGAGCAGTCAGGTGATACCGAAGCGCTGAAACCCGTCTATGCCGAGCTGGCCAGCCTCAGCGAGCAGGCAGGCAATTGGATCAATGCGGCGATCTATCATAGCCGCTTGGGCAAAATCTTCGCTGCCGAGCAGAGCTACGACCAGGCGGTGGCTGAGTATGACGCATCCTCAGCGGCCTGGAGCCGTGAGGGCAAGGTGGATGAGGCGATCAATGAAAAACGCTATGCCGACGCCATGCGCAGCACCATGGAGGCCTTTGTTACCCTCAAGTCTGAGACCATCGGCAAGCAGCACTACACCGGCGCCAAATACGAGCCGATCTACGGCGCGTACTTAGGCATGTATGCCGAGTCCGATGAGAAGCTCTACAACCCCTACGGCGGCGACCAATGGTTCTACACCGAGACAGTTCCCAAAACCACGGGCAAGAAGCATGCTGGCTATCTGCTCTACGCCAATATCAACGAATCAAAGTTCCCCTACAGCCATGCCAAATTCGCCCGCAAGAACGGCACCTTCCTGCAGATCGCCCTGCAGCCCCAGTCAGGGAAGCCTCTCTCTGTGACCAAGGATAACGACTGGTTGCGCACTTACGCTAGAGATATCAAGGAGTCAGGCATCCCCGTCTTCATCCGCTTTGCCTGCGAGATGAATCTCAGCGATGCCCAGTGGCTGAATACCACGCCACAAGAGTACATCGCCATCTGGCGGATGGTCACCAAGGTCTTCCGTGAAGAAGCCCCCAATGTGGTCATGGTCTGGTCGCCCAATTTCTTCCCACCGTACAATATTGAGCAATGGTACCCGGGCGATGAGTGGGTGGACTGGGTCGGAATGAGCGTCTACCATATCCCCGATGCATCCTGGGATCCCGAGCAGAAGATGGACCGAGGCGAGATCCTAACGCGGTTGCGCGCGGTCTACGATCTCTACGCGGATCGCAAGCCGATCATGCTCTCGGAGACCGCGATCTCATTCTACGACCACCAGACGGGCGCCAACCATGAGGATTGGGCGATTGCCAATATGCGTCGCTTCTACGCCGGCATCCCACGCCTCTTCCCGCGGGTGAAAGCGATCTTCTGGTGGGATGTGGACCACCAGTCCGGGAAGGGCTATGCCCTGGCGAACGACGATGACTTTACCATTACCAATGGTCAGAAGCGACTCCAGGCCTACAGCGATGCGATCGCTGACCCCTTCTACCTCAGCGATATCCACGGAGACACGGTGGCTCCTTTCGCCTACGCCAGCGCCGCCGAGGCAGGCCTTCCCGCCGGCGAGTGCGAGTTGAGCGCCCATGTGAAGACCTTCGACCTAGGAGTGAGCCGTGTGGAGTACACGATTAACGGCAAGGCGGTGGGTAGCGCCACCACCATCCCCTACACAGTCCACGTGGATACCACCGCTTACGCGCAGCAGACGGTGCGCCTAGGTCTCCGTGCTTACAACGCCTCTGGTAGGCTGAGCGCAGAGCGCGAGATTGAGCTCACGGTCGGTGCTGCCCAGGTTACCCTGGACGGTAAGAAGCTGGAGTTTGACGTCAATCCTGTCTCCGTCAACAGCCGTGTGCTGGTCCCGCTACGCAAGATCGCCGAGAGCCTGGGGGCCCAGGTGGGGTGGGCGAACGGGCGGGTGACTATCACCCGCGGTTCCATGGTAATCGCGCTCAATGACGGCGACCCCGTGATCCTACGCAACGGCCAAGCCGCGACCCTCGACAGCGCGCCTCTCACTGAACGTGGACGCATGATGGTGCCGGTGCGCGCGGTGACGGAGAGCTTTGGGCTTGGTGTCGCCTGGGACGAGACCACCAAGACGGTGGCGCTGACACGCTGATGGATACCATTACCGACCGATTACGACCGCGACAATTCCCCATCTGGAGAAGGATATTTCCCCACCAAGGCGAATAGTGTGTAGAGGTTGTGCGAGACAACCCCAATACTGTACGGAGGTGATTTCTCATGGCATATAAGATCAATAAGGACTGCGTCGCTTGCGGCGTGTGCAAAGATCAATGCCCCGTGGCCGCCATCGCTGATGGTGATCCGCATTTCGTTATCGATGCTTCTCTCTGCATCGACTGCGGCGCCTGCAATGGCGTTTGCCCCGTTGGCGCTCCCCAACCCGAGTAAGTAAATTAGCCCAAAG
>CAYOCI010000099.1:0-5006 GCA_964402415.1 uncultured Clostridia bacterium | reverse complement strand
TTAGTTGGTCCTGCCGCGGGCGGCGATGGGGAGGACGATCTCGAGGTAGCCATTGCGCACGCCGTAGAAGACGTCATTGAGGTTGACGGTGGTGCAGCCGTGGGTGGGGTGCAGCTCGATCTTCTCGCCGATCTTCAGGTCGCGATCGGAGTTCTTCAGATCGATGATCCCATATTCATCGCCGCCGAGGCGATACTCGGCACCCTGGACGCCTAGGACCTTGGCTGGGCCATAGTCACCGGTGAGAGCCTTGCCACCAGCATCGACCACGGCGCGGTCCTTGGTCGGGCGGCTGATCACGGTGGTCAAGAGGGTCAGGGCTGGCTCGAAATGCTGGCCCATGATCGCGTGGTAAGCAGCGTCCATGGTGGGGTACGAGCCCGGCTGGATCTCGGTCATGCCGGGGAAGCCGCCGGTCATCTCACAGGAGCCGGTCCCACCGCCGGTGACGATCTTGACCTCGATCCCGTTCTGCTCCAGAATCTTGCGTGTGCTGACCACGCGCTCGTTGGCAATGCGCACCTCGCGGCTGCGACGCTCGGTCTCGGGGATTAGCACCAGATGGCCTTCGTAGCCCTGCAGGCCCATGAACTCCAAGCCAGGGGTGGCATTGATCTTCTTGGCCAACTGCAGGACTTCTTCGCTGGCAGGCTCCATCCCGCAGCGGTTCTGGCCGACATTGATCTCGATGATAACGCCCAGATGGGAGTTGTAGACCTCTGCCCCGGCCGCCAACTCCTCAACGTTCTCAAAGCTATCGGTGGCGACCATGATATTCGCCTGTTTGGCTAGGCCCATCAGGCGGCGAACCTTTTCGGGCCCTACGACCATCCGGGTGATGAGGATCTCCTTCAGCCCGGCCTTTACCATCACCTCAGCCTCGCCGAGGTTGGCGCAGGCGATCCCGATGGCGCCAGCCGCCATCTGCATATGGGCGATGGTGGGGCATTTGTGGGTCTTGATATGTGGGCGCAGCTGGACGCCCATCGACTTAGTCAGATCGGCCATCTTCTGGATATTGCGCTCCATCATATCGAGGTCGATGATCAGTGCGGGGGTCTCGATCTCCTCTTTGGGGATGCGCTTGACTAGATCGGGTTGCATAGAAAAACAGCTCCTTCACAAAAGGTACTTCGTGGATGATTATAGCATAGACAGCCCGCAGCCCACAGCCCGCGGCCCGCAGTAGAGGCGAAAGCGGCAGCATTGAACGAGCCATGGTCGGTGTTAGCGGTGTAGGGGTGGGTAGACCTTGCGGCATGGCGGCCAGGCTACGCCCGCCCGAGGGTCGCCTGTGGCGACCCAATGGATATTACCAAGAGAAGTCCGCGGAATAAAGAATGCGGTAGTCACAAGGTTAGCTCTGCGGTGGTTATTCCTGCGGGCTGTGGGCCGCGGGCTGTGGGCATTCCGTCAAGGCCGCTTTGGCTTTGATCGCCCATCTGGGGTCGCGGAGCAGGGCACGACCGATCCCCACCAGGTCGGCCTGCTCCTTGCGGATCACCTCATCGGCGAAACCTGGCGTGGTGATCCCCCCGGTCACCATCACCGGGATCTGTGTCGCTTGCTTGATGGCGGCGCTCAGCGGAACGTAGTAGCCCTGAGGACCATCGGTTCGTCCGCCGACTAAGCCACCCGAGATATCGAGAACGCTGACGCTAGCCTTCTCCAGCTCCTGGGCGGCGTAGATGCCGTGCTCGAGAGTGGTGCCTCCGGGGATCCGGTCATCGGCGCCCAGGCGGTACCAGACGGCGTACCTGTCGCCCACCGCATGTCTGACGGCGCGGACGACCTCTAGCGGGAAACGCATCCGGTTCTCGAGGCAACCGCCGTACTGGTCAGTGCGCTGGTTGGTCAGGGGAGAGAGGAACTGCGAGAGTAGGTAACCATGCGCCCCGTGGACTTCGACCATATCAAAGCCAGCTGCCTTGGCACGGCGCGCGGCAGCGGCAAACTCCTTGGCCAGGCGCACCAGTTCAGCAGCGGAGAGCTCGCGGGGAACCCCTTTGCCCCGAGGGTGCAGGATCGGTGAGGGTCCGACTGGCTGCTCGCCAGCTACCTCGCTGGTGGTAGCGCTGCCAGCGTGGGTGATCTGAATGCCGATCTTGCCACCAGCCTCATGGACGGCGTCGACCAGGGCGCGCAGCCCCTCGATCATGGCATCGGTGTGAATGCCGAGCTGCTTGGCAGTGAGCTTGCCCGTGGGGCAGACGTAGCTATGTTCGACGATGATCATGCCGACCTCGGCCTCGGCGCGGGCGACGTAGTGATCGATCAGTTTGTCGTTGACAGAGCCGTCATCGCTGGCCATGTTGTTGGCCAGTGGTGGCAGGACGATACGGTTCTTCATCGTCACACCGGCGGCATCCAGCTCGCTGAACAAATGGGGCATAGGAAGACCTCCTTCTGTGAATTAAGAATTAGGAGTTAAGAATTAAGAGTTGAGGGTTGAGATTTGGGACGAGTAGACCATCCTGACATGGGTGCGAGGTTACGACTGCTAGGATCCAGATGGTGCGGTTCCTTCATCATAGTCTATCCAGTTGCATGAGTAACTACCGAAACTTGCAGGCACTGAGAAAGGGAACCAACTCTTGCTGAGCGAAACCATACGTTGAAGACCTATCCGGATTGCTTTGGCTCCGACCCGCGGGCGAGTGCGAACTCATAACCCGGATTCTTCATTCATAGCTCCTGGTTTGTAATTCTTCATTCGTAATTCTTAATTCGTAATTCCCGAAAGGAAGTGCATCGTATGAAACGTGTTCTGGTTACGGGCTTTCAGCCCTTCGGTGGTGAGGCCGTCAACCCGTCGCTCGAGGCCGTTAAACAGCTCAGGGGCTTGACGGTCGATGACTACGAGGTGGTCACGGGTGAGATCCCGGTGGTCCGCTTCGAGGCTACCAAGACGATCGTGGAACTGATCGAGCAGTATCAACCGGAGATCGTGATCAATGTCGGCCAGGCAGGCGGTCGTTTGGAGATCTCGGTCGAGCGCGTGGGGATCAATGTTGATGACTACCGTCTCGCCGATAACGCTGGTAATGCCCCGGTCGATGAACCGGTTGCCGCTGACGGACCGGCTGCCTATCTCGCTACCCTGCCGATTAAGGCCATGGTCAAGGAGATGGTAGCCGAAGGCGTTCCCGCATCTGTCTCCAACACCGCAGGAACCTATCTCTGCAATCATGTGGCCTATGCCGTGCCGCACCATATCGCCACGAACAAGCTGCCGATTCGCAGCTGCTTCATCCATATCCCCTTCTTGCCCGAGCAGGCTGCCGGCAAACCGGGGCGCCCGAGCATGGCTCTCGCGACCATTGTCGCAGGCCTCAAGGCCGCTGTCACCGCCGCCATCCGCCACCAAGACGATATCAAAGAGACGGGCGGAAAGACGCATTGACATGAGTCTGCAGCCCACAGCCCGCAGCCCACAGTAGTCCACCTACGTGCGTTGGACGAGCTAATAGTGGCAGCTTAACACTCTCCAGCATTCAAGAAATGACGCGCCCGAGGCACGATGCCCCGGGCGTTCTGCTGGTCTAGCTATGAGAAACTGCGGGCTGTGGGCCGCGGGCACTACTCATCCAATAATCTCCTTAATTACCGGTATAAACTTGCGGTTGTTACGCAGTTTCGGTTCCAAGAGGCGCAAACTAAGGAAAGCTAGAACGCTGAGCGCGATGCTGCCAACGGCGCTGATCGCCTCGGCCTGCGCTGGCAGACGCGTCGCGAAGACTTGATTGAGCAAGGCATATCCGCCAAACAGCGCCAAGAGTGGCCAGATATAGGCCAGCGCGGCCGCCCGCACGGAGACATGTGGGTCAAACTCGATGGCAACATCCTGCCCTGGTTGGGCGTGCACGGGGTTATCGGCCTCTAGAACCAGAAGCGCGCTTTCTTCGTGTCCCATCGGGCAGGCGCGACAGCTGGAACAGGCGGAGTGGCGGACCATCTCAACCTTCGCCTTGGTTCCGATGATGGCTGTGACTTTTCCCATTGGCTGCACAGAGAGTGCCTCCTTTCGATGACAGTGATCAATAGCAAACAATCGATAACCATGATAGCGGTGCTGATCACGAAAGACAAGCCTCGCTCTAGTAAGTGCAGGGCGGTCAGTGGTCGTCCGATCCTCTATATTCTACCACGTCACTCGGGATTTGCGAAGTGGGATTACCGGAACAGGTGGTCAGATATCGTGGTCGGCCTTAGCGGCACAGCGATGGAGCCAGATCCATCCCTCGGATGGTTGACTCGTGGCGGACGACCCATGTGGCCCCAACTGTTGGCGTTCACCACTTTTGTTCATACAAAGGTCAAACAAGGTCAAATCAAGATGTGCTAAAATAGGGTGAGAAGGGAGGTCTTCACATGTTCTATTATGACCCTACCATGATCATTCTGCTGCCTGCCATTCTGCTCGCTTTCTATGCTCAGTCTCAGGTCAGCTCCGCTTATGCACGCTGGCGCCAAGTCGGCTCGACGCTGGGGCGAACTGGCGCGGAAGTGGCGCGGTCGCTGCTCGATCGTGCAGGGCTCAGCAACGTTCGCATCGAGATGATCCAGAAAGACCTAGGCGACCACTACGATCCGCGCGATCAAGTGGTCCGCCTCTCGCCCCAGATCTACAATGGCCGTAGCCTAGCGGCTCTAGGGATCGCGGCCCATGAGACTGGCCATGCACAACAACACAGCGAGAGCTACGGTCCTCTGACCATGCGCAATGCCATCTTTCCCGTGGCCAACTTTGGCTCGACCCTGGCGTTCCCGCTCTTTATCTTGGGGATGTTTGCGGGGATCCCGCAGCTCTTGACCGTCGGCATTCTGCTGTTTTTCGTGGCCGTTCTGTTCCAGCTGATCACGCTGCCGGTGGAGTTCAACGCCAGCAGCCGCGCCATCGCCGCACTTTCCTCGGGTGGCTACATCACCAGTGGTGAAGAAGGCCCCGTCCGTCAGGTGCTGAATGCCGCCGCGCTGACCTACGTGGCCTCGACCCTGATGGCGGT
>CAYOCI010000098.1:0-12418 GCA_964402415.1 uncultured Clostridia bacterium | reverse complement strand
CTTTGTCTGGTCCGGGCGGGGATGACAGGCGACCGCGCCCTGGCCTTCTATGGACAGGTGACCGGACTGGCTCTGCCCATGCTGTTCTTTCCTGCCATGATCATCACCTCACTCTCAGCGACCTTGGTCCCAGCGGTTGCCGAGGCCATGGGCAGTCCCAAGGTCATGTCGCGGCGGGTACGGCAGGGGGTCAGCATAGGGCTGTTGGTAGGTTGCGGTGCAGCGATCCTCTTCTGCACCCGCGGCTCGTGGTTGGGCGTCTTCCTATTTGCTGACCAGCAGGCAGGAGAGATCATGGCCGGTCTGGCGCCTGTCGCCATCTTTTGGTATCTCGACATCGTTACTGGCAATCTCTTGCGAGGCCTCGGGCGCCCGGTGGTGGGCATGGTCTCTGATCTGGTCAGCGCCGTCATTCGTATGGGTTACATGTTCTGGTCAGTGGGAGGGGGAATGGAGACGATCCAGCAGGCAATACTACTCAGCAGTCTTATCTCTGCAGCGATCAACTGGGCAGCGGTCGTTATCTTCAGCGCAGTCTCCTTCGACTGGTACCTGTGGCTGCTCAGCCCCGTCCTGTCCGGGGCAGCCATGGCCGTGATTCTCAACAGCCCTGTCTATGCCCTTGGCCCTTCTGCCATCGTCCTTCAGTTAGCCCTCGCCCTGACCGCCTATATCGCAGTCTGGTTCGTGCTTAACCTGCACCCCACGCGGGGGGGAATTTTCTCCATCCCGGTGGCGGGATGGAGAAAATAGGCCAAAGGCCAAATCCCAGAGGCCAAAGTAGGGATACCGAGGACGTTGCAGCAGGCAAGGCGGAGATAATGAGAAGGAAGACCATCTTGGTTGTGGAAAACTATGGTTGTATGTCTAGGCTAACTGCTTGGGCCTTTGGCCTTTGGGCTTTGGACTCGATGCCGACGGCCTCGAAGAAGGAGGCATCGCTATGAGCGAACTAACCCAGGATCTACAGTTGGTCAAGGAACTGCTTCAGCCGACGCTGACACGGTTGCCGCGGTATGGGCGGGTGGTCTACTCCCTTTACACTCATCCCAAGGTGAGCCGATGGGCGAAAGGGAAGCTGACCCTGGGGCTTGCTTACAGTGCCTTACCGCTCGATCTCCTCCCGGGCTTTATCCCGGTCATCGGGCAACTGGATGATCTCTTGGTGGTGTTGATGGTCGTCCAAAGTGCTCTGCTGACCTTGTCTGCTGATGAGCGCGACCGGGTTCTGCATAAGAGCGGGATCACAGCCGAAGAACTGGATCAGGACGTTGCACGTCTCAAGGCTGCGATCAAGGTCGTCCTTCATCAGGGAGGGCGACTGGCGACCAAAGGGCTGAAGCTCGGTATTCGGATGGCCGGGAAAGCAGTCCGACACCTGAGCCGTAACCGGAGCTAACCAAAGAGTTATAGAGTACGCGCGAAGTGAGTACCTGGTCCCGGACCAGGTACTCACTTCAGTTTGTACTCAACTCAGCTCGATGTCGGTGTTGGGGCCTGTCCGGAATTTCGGACAAGGGACTATGCGCTGCCGCAATCCCCACGTATAATTGGAGGTGAACCGCCTGCTCCGCTCCGTCCCAATGTGTATGCTGCGGGCTGCGGGCTGTGGCATTTGTGGGGGTGCAACATGGCAAATCCAGAAGAACTGCTGGCCAAGATCACAGATCTTATCGATGAAGGACTGATTCTGGTCGACCGTAATGGGATGATTCGGGTCTACAACGACAAGGCTCGCCGTATCTTCCGCATCGATCCTCCGCTCGGACCTGGACACGGTGCTGGTGTGGTACAACGCGGGGATGTGGTGCTGCTGGCCGACAACGAGCTAGGGCGTGACGATGGTGGGATGACGGCGCAGGACCTAGCTCATCTCGGGATCGATCCCCGTGGTATCATTCCGGGCTCCAGTATCGTCGTCTGCGGAAGGGTGGGAGCGCCTCGAGGAAGGGCTGTCTGGCAAGTCGGTCTGACCAATCAAGACCTCGCCATCTCCACCATGGTGAACGGCACCAACGTTCGGGTTGCACTGGACGGTCGACGCTGCCAGTTCTCCATCTGCGTGGGGGACGAGGAGTATCCCTATCGCTATCAGGTGGCGGCTGCCCACCTGGTGGTGCTGGACGCCTCGACAGGGGCTGTGAAGTTCTACCAGACCCGCGGATATACCGCTCGCCGCGAGGATGCGAGGGCAGTGATACAAGGTGAGCCTTTTAGGGCCAAGGGTGACGACCTGCCGCGGCTTAATCTCTTGAACCGCCATATCCTCGAGGTCCATCCCGAAGGGGTCGGAATCAAAGGGATGATGGAGATGCTGGCAGGGTCCCAGGACGTGGGATATTCGCGTCGCGAGTATGAGATTAACGGCTGGCCGGTCCGCTGTTCTCTGCATCCTCTCGAGGACGATGGTCAGGTGATTGGTGCCGTGCTGTTGGTCGAGGATATTACCGAGCTAAAGCTAATCAGCAGCGAGCTCGATCAGGCCGTTGCCTTGGTCAGCAAGCTGGAAAAGCAGGCTCAGAGCACCCTGGTCAAACCCGAGGGCTTCAGTGGTCTGATTGGGCACCATCCCAAATTCATGCAGGCTCTGACCATGGCAGCACGCGCTACTCAGTCCAGCTCCACGGTACTTCTCTTGGGGGATAGTGGGACGGGGAAGGGGCTCCTGGCCCGCGCCATTCATGATCAGAGCCCCCGCCGAGCGGGGCCTTTCATCTACGTAAACTGTGCAGCCATCCCCGAGACGCTGTTGGAGAGCGAGTTGTTTGGCTATGAAGAGGGTGCCTTTACCGGTGCCAGGCGCTCGGGCAAGCCCGGGTCGTTTGAGATGGCTCATCGCGGGAGTATCTTTCTTGACGAGATAGGGGAGCTTTCGCTTCCGCTGCAAGCCAAGCTTCTCCACGTCATCCAGAACAAGACCATGCGCCGCGTCGGTGGTGTGGACGAGATCCGCTCTGATACCCGTATCATCGCCGCCTCCAACCGCAACCTCGAGGCGATGGTTAGGGAAGGCGGTTTCCGTGAGGACCTTTTCTACCGGCTGAACGTGCTCCCGATTCGGCTGCCGAGCCTGTGCGAACGAGGTGATGACCTGCTCGAACTGGCGGTGTCGCTTCTGCCCAAGGTGTGTGAAACGGTTGGGGTTGGCCCCAAGCAGCTCACCCAAGAGGTGATGCAGGCGCTGATGAGCTACCAGTGGCCAGGGAATATTCGCGAACTCGAGAACGTCCTGGAGCGATGCGTAAACCTTGCCGAAGGCGAGCTGGTCTGCCTGCAGCATCTCCCGGAGATGATCCAGGAAGCCTTCGAGGGCGGTGCCAGTGGCGGGTGGTGTGATGTGAAGCGTGTTGGGTCATTGGATCAGATGGTCAATGAACTCGAACACCACGCTCTGGTTCTAGCCTTGACCCAGACGCACGGTAACAAGCACGAGGCGCAGAGGCTCCTTGGTTTGAAGCGGTCAGCGTTCTATGACAAGCTCAAACGGCATGGCATGACTGTGTCCGGGAAAGCGGAATAGGAATCCGAACAAGCGGACTGACTGTCGTCTCAGGATTGACTGGACGGTAGCTGGTCTGCTTTCTTACTGCCATGATTGTCCAATATTGGACCTTGTGAATAAAATAACGGTTTACGACAAAATCCGAGATTTCGCAGCGCCTATGGGATGTATACGTTCTAGTTTAATAATTAGAATGTTACCACTAAAAGTATTGTGGGCCGTTGCTCTGGCTCTTGGCACAGGGCTTGCAGTTATGCGATTACGTAAGTCAGAAGATCCTTCTGATCCAGTCGGCCTCTGACTGGGACTGTCGAAAGAGTCCATTTCTCTTCGTATGCTCAGGCATCGTATCACGTGTATGGTAGGTGCATCCATGTCGCACCGACAGCAATCTTGGACAGATTGCGACAGGCTGCACCTAAGGTTTTTCGATAGCCTCACGAGGGACTAGGGATGAGGGACTCGTAAGGTATGGAGGTGCGTTATGTCGTGTTCCTATGAAAAAATCAAAGTAGCAGTGGTCGGGCTAGGTAATGTAGGACGAGGAGCACTGGATGCCATTGAAGCAGCCCCTGACATGGAGATCGCGGGGATTGTAGAGAGGGACGAGGTAGTGGCAGGCCTGCAGGCCGCCTTTCCTCACATCCCGGTTGCAGGGAGCATTGAGCAGTTGACTAAGGTCGACGTGGCTGTCCTAGCTCTGCCGACCCGAAGTGTTCCGGAGATGGCCAAGCGGATCCTGGCGAACGGCATCAGTACGGTGGACAGCTTTGATATCCACGGTCAAGATCTGTGGCGGCTGCGCTGTGAGCTGGATCCTATCGCCAAGGCGTCAGGAGCGGCCTCCATCTCATCGGCTGGCTGGGATCCGGGAACCGACTCGTTGATCCGGGCGATATTCGCCATTCAAGCACCCCGTGGCATCAGTTACACCAACTTCGGCCCTGGGATGAGCATGGGTCATACGGTGGCGGTCAAGAAGGTCGCTGGTGTCAAAGATGCCTTGGCCATGACGTTGCCAATAGGCCTAGGACAGCACAGGCGCATGGTCTACGTAGAACTACACGATGGCTATGAGATCGACCATGTTGCCGAGGCCATCAAGCAGGATCCCTATTTCTGTCATGATGAGACGCATGTTCAGGCAGTGGATGATGTCAAGGAACTGGCTGATACTGGGCATGGGGTGCTGCTCGAGCGCAAGGGAATTGCCGGGAAGACTGCCAATCAGATCTTCCGCTATGAGATCCGCGTTACCAATCCAGCGGTGACTGGACAGGTTCTAGTCTCGGCGGCCCGCGCGGCGAAACGTATGCCATCTGGGGCTTATACCATGCTGGAAGTCCCGCTGATCAACTACCTTCCTGGAAACGCGCAGGAGATCATTGAGCGCTTTGTGTAGTAGCCACTGGGCATGAACTGCATGGGCAGTAAAGGGGAAACACCCAAAAACGCTCGTCAATTCATGTAGGTTCCAGTATAATTAATTGGGGAGGTGATGGGATCCTACAAGAAGTCGCATCAGGGGGCAGAAAAACCACTCTAGGGATTTCGACACTGACGCAACTTACAACCACAAACATTCTGTTCCATTCGTAGTTTGAGTCACTGCAATAGTATGAGGAGGGTCTTCATGAAGAAAGTGCTTGCACTCGGTCTAGCATTTGCTCTCGCACTGGGCGGTTGCGCATCTCCTGCCACCCCAACGACACCTGCTGCAAAATCTGCTGACTTCTCTACAGTATATTCTGGCGAGCTTACCACCCTGAATTATCTCGTTACTGGTAGCGAGAACGAACAGGCCGTTGCCGCCAACACTGTCGACGGACTGGTGGAGTATGACGCTCTCGGCGTTATGAAGCCTTCGCTGGCTAAGTCCTGGAAGGTCTCTGACGACGGTCTCACCTGGACCTTTACCCTTCGCGAAGGTGTCAAATGGGTCACCTACGAAGGCAAGGAATACGCTGAAGTGACCGCTCAAGACTTTGTCGATGCCCTCAAATACTCTTTCAATAAAGCGAACGCATCCAAAACTGCCAACGTCGCCTACTCCGTCATCAAAGGCGGCAAGGACTACTTCGATGGTAAGGCCACTGACTTCAACGCGGTTGGCGTCAAGGCTGCCGACAAGTATACCTTGGTCTATACTCTCGAAAAGCCCGTGCCCTACTTCCTGACCATGCTCACCTACGTCTCGTTCATGCCTGTCAACGGCAAGTTCCTAGGCGAGGTCAAGGACAAGTTCGGCACTGACAACAAGACCATTCTCTACAATGGCGCTTACCTGATGAAGACCTTTGAACCCCAGAACTTGCGCGAGTTCGTCAAGAACGAGACCTACTGGGACAAGGGCAACGTCTTCATCAACAAGCTGACCCACAAGTACAACAAGGAAGCCACCACACTAGCCCCTGAGCTCTTCGCCCGCGGCGAGATCTCCAGCGCCGGTATCCCGTCTGCTACCCTGGATAGCTGGATGAAGGACAGTGCCAAGAAGGCGCAGGTGCGTCCGGCCTCCACCAGCTTCTACACTTACTTCTACGCCTTTAACTTCGATCCGAAGTTCGATGCGCAGTATGAACCGAACAACTGGAAAGTGGCCGTCAACAACGTCAACTTCCGCAAGTCTGTCTTCCATGCTCTGGACCGCAAGGCTGCCATGCTGACCGCTGAGCCCTATGCTCCCGAGCGCCGCCTAAGTAGCACCATCACCCCGAAGAACTTTGTCCAGCTCAAGGGCGTTGACTACACCAAGACGGCTGATCTGGCCGCCTTTGCCACCACCGAATCTTTCGACAAGGCCAAAGCAGCGTCTGCCAAGACCGAGGCCATGAAAGAGCTCCAGGGCAAGGCCACCTTCCCGGTCAAGATGATGATGCCGTACAACACCAGCGCTGCTGACTGGACCAACCGCGCCCAGGTCATCGAGCAGCAGATCGAGACCGTTCTCGGTAAAGACTATATCGACGTGGTCCCGGTAGGCTTCCCGCCGACCAACTTCCTGGCTGTCACTCGTCGTGCTGGCAACTTCGCCTTTATCGAGGCCAACTGGGGTCCTGACTACGCTGATCCTGAGACCTACACCGACCCCTTCCGCGTTGGCGGCACCTACAACAAGCCAGAAATGGCTGCAGGCTACACCGAGGCCAATGGCAAGAGCAAGTATGACAACATGGTCGCGGCTGCCCAGGCCGAGGTCAAGGATCTGGCCAAGCGGTATGAACTGTTCGCCAAGGCTGAGGCTTTCCTGATCAAGGAAGCGTTCGTGATCCCCTACGCCATCGGTGGCGGCGGCTTCATCGCTTCCAAGATGGATCCATTTACCGCTCCGTATGCTCCGTTTGGCGTCTCCGGTCTGAAGTTCAAGTATCAACTGATCAAAGATAAGCCCATGACCACTGAAGAGTACAACGCTGGTTTCACTAAGTGGGAACAAGATAGGGCTGCAGCTCTGAAACAGGTCGGTCAGTAAACACAGTAGGTGGAGAGACCGCCGCCTAGGGGCGGTCTCTTCCCTTACACGCATCCTCCTGAGCTTTCAGGGGCTGCGGTGTGATGCGGCCGGGGAAGGGAGGAAGGCATGTTTAGGTACTCAATGAAACGGTTCGGTCAGTCACTGATCACAGTCTTCATCGTTATCACGGTTGTCTTCTTGCTCATGCGCTTGCTACCGATCGAAGGTTACTTTGGCGATGGGTATGACAAGCTGGAGCCCGAGCAGCGTGAGGCGATCCTCAAGAGCATGGGGCTCTTGGATCCATGGTATGTCCAGCTCAAGAACTTCTACCTTGATCTAGCACAAGGTGACCTAGGTACATCCATCATCTATCGGCCTAAGGTGCCAATCAATGAGATCATCAAGCCCAAGATTCCCTACTCCGTCAATTTCGGTCTGGCAGCTGTTGGTGTTTCCCTCGGTCTAGGCCTAGCCATGGGGGTTCACCAAGCTCGAGAGAAAGGGAAGCTTTGGGATCGGCTCTGGACAGGTTATATCGTGTTTATCAACGCTGTCCCGTCAGCGGTCTATCTGTTGTTCATACAGCTCTATATAACACAGTACTTCAAGCTGCCGATCTTGTTTAACAAGGACAGACCGATCAGCTGGATTCTTCCGATCATCTCCATGTCCCTTGGCGGTATCGCCGGTTATGCCATGTGGATGCGCCGCTACATGGTCGATGAGCTCAATCGTGACTACATCAAGCTGGCCCGTGCCAAGGGCATGTCCAATACAGCCATCATGATCAAGCACGTGATGCGCAACGCTTTCGTACCCATGGCGCAATACCTGCCCTCTGCGCTGCTTCTGACCATCTCCGGCTCGATCTACATCGAATCACTCTACTCCATCCCCGGCATGGGCGGTCTCCTGGTTGATGCTATTCAGCGTCAGGATAACCCGTTAGTGCAGGCGTTGGTACTGATCTTTTCGACCTTAGGTATCTTCGGTCTCTTCATGGGTGACGTGCTCATGGCGATCTTCGACCCGCGCATCAAATTGGAGAAGAGGGGAGGGGCACGCTAATGTCCACGAAGATCAACTCCACCATCAATGCCATCGAGGAAAAAGCGCTCTTCCAGTTCGCCGAATATGATGAGCAGGCCGCGGAACGCGTGGGCTACTCCAACTACTCCTACTGGGGATCGACGGTTCGAGTCTTCCTCAAGAATAAGGTCGCCGTACTGCTCCTGATCGTCATGGTCTCACTCCTGGTCTTCACCTTTATCCAGCCCGTCTTGCCAGGTCAGAAAGATCCCATCAAGATCTATACCAATACCGCCACCGGCATTCAGCTTCGTAACCTGAAACCCAACGCTGAGTTCTGGTTCGGTACCAACTCCATCGGCCAAGACCTCTGGTCACGTATCTGGAGCGGGACCCGTACCTCACTGCTGATCGGCATCTTGGTCGGCATCTGGGAGGTCATCATCGGGATCACCATCGGCGCCCTGTGGGGCTATGTGCGCCAACTGGATCGTATCATTACCGAGATCTACAACGTGATCAACAATATCCCCACCACGATCGTCTTGATGCTGCTCGCGTACATCATGCGGCCTAGCCTGCAGACCATGGTTATCTCCATGTGTGCCACGGGCTGGCTAGGGATGGCTCGCTTTGTGCGCAACCAGATCGTGATCATCCGCGACCGCGAGTACAATCTCGCATCCCGTTGTCTGGGAACGCCTACTTCCCGCATTATCATGAAGAACCTACTCCCTTATCTGGTCTCGGTCATCGTGCTGCGACTGGCGCTGGCCATCCCCGGCACCATCGGCTGGGAGGTCTTCCTGACGTACATCGGCCTTGGCCTGCCGCTCAACATCCCGAGCTTAGGCAACCTGGTCAATGAGGGCCGCCAGATCATGATGTCACCTGATCTTCGTTATCAGCTTATTTTTCCAGCCGCCGTGCTCTCGGTCATCACCATCTCTTTCTATATCATGGGCAACGCATTCTCCGATGCCTCTGATCCGCGCAATCACGTATAAGGAGGCGAGCTAATGGGTGCACCAATCCTAGCTGCTAAGGATGTCGTAATCAAGTTCAGCCTTCGCGGACGTGTTTTGACGGCGATCCGAGGCGCTTCACTGGAACTGTATGAGGGCCAGACGCTGGCGATCGTCGGCGAGTCCGGCTCCGGCAAGTCGGTATTCACCAAGTCCTTCATCGGCATGCTCGATGGCAACGGCTGGGTCGACTCCGGGTCAATCATGTTTGAGGGTAGGGACTTGGCAAAGTTTAAGACCGAGAGAGAATGGCTCGCCATTCGCGGCAGACGAATTGCCATGGTATTCCAGGACCCCATGACGGCCCTTAACCCCCTGCGTACGGTGGGACTACAGATCCAGGAGGTCGTGGAACTCCATCAGAAGTTGAAAGGCGAAGACGCCAAGCGCAAGGCGATCGAGATCCTTGATCAGGTCGGGATCCCCAACCCCGAGATGCGCTACTCCCAATATCCGCACGAGTTTTCGGGTGGGATGCGCCAACGCGTGGTGATCGCCATCGCGGTCGCCTGCAATCCCAAGATCCTGATCTGCGACGAACCGACTACCGCGCTCGATGTCACCATTCAAGCGCAGATCCTAGAACTGATCCGCAACCTGCAAAAGCAGCTAAACCTGACCGTCATCTACATCACCCACGACCTGGGGGTTGTGGCCAATGTGGCAGACAACGTGGCCGTCATGTATGCTGGCGATATCATTGAACATGGGACAGCTGAAGAGGTCTTCTACGATGCGCAGCATCCCTACACCTGGGCGCTGCTCTCCTCACTGCCTCAGCTGGGGGTCAAGGGGCAGCCGCTCTACTCCATCAAGGGCACCCCGCCCAATCTCTTCAACGAGATCAAGGGCGACGCGTTCGCACCGCGCAATCCGCAGGCACTGAAGATCGATTTCGTCGAGCGTCCGCCCTACTTTCAGGTGACTGAAACCCATTACGCCCGCACCTGGCTGCTTGATCCAAGAGCGCCGAAGGCAGAGCCCCCGACTGCCATCCAGGCCATGCGAGCGAAGTATGAGAGGCAAGACGCATGAAGGACAACAAGAAAGAGATTCTGGTCGACGTCAAGAACCTAAGGGTAGAGTTTAGGGTTCGTGGGAAACAGCCCTTCGTGGCGATCAAGGATGTCAGCTTCCACATCTTCCGGGGCGAGACCTTCGGGCTCGTAGGCGAGTCCGGCTCCGGCAAGACCACCATTGGCCGCGCCATCATCCGTATCAACGAGACCGCCGCGGGCGATATCATGTTCAAGGGTAGGAAGATCAACGGCCAGATCTCCGGCGAGCTTGACCGCGAGGTGACGCAGAAGATCCAGATGATCTTCCAAGATCCCATGGCCTCGCTCAACGAACGGGCCAAGGTCGACTATATCGTCTCTGAAGGACTCTACAATACCCGCCACTACACGGATGAACAGGATCGGCAGGCTAAGGTGGAGAAGGCGCTGCTTGAGGTCGGGCTGCTGCCCGAGTTCGCCACACGCTTCCCCCACGAGTTTTCCGGCGGACAGCGACAGAGGATCGGGATCGCCCGTGCTCTGATCATGGAGCCAGAGTTCATCATCGCTGATGAGCCGATCTCGGCGCTGGATGTCTCGATCCGCGCGCAGGTGATTAACCTGCTCGCCGAGTTGCAGAAGACCAAGGGCCTGACCTATATGTTCATTGCCCACGATCTTTCCGTGGTGCGCTTTATCACTGATCGCATCGCGGTTATCCACAAGGGTGAGATCGTTGAGCTGGCCGAAACCGAGGAGTTGTTCGCTCATCCGCTCCATCCCTATACGCGCTCGCTCCTATCGGCGATCCCGAGCCCGGATCCCAAGGTCGAACGGCAGAAAAAGGTGCTTGTCTATGATGCCAGCGTGCATGATTACTCCGTGAACAAACCCGAGTGGGTAGAGATCAGCGAGGGGCACTTTGTGCTCGGCAATCAGGCTGAGCTCGCTGGCTATCGCGCCATGCTTGGGCAGTAGCACCCTACGTGGTCGCAGGAAGCCTAATATGAAAATGCCCGCAGCCACGGCCCGCAGTGGGGTCAACCACACACGGGGTGGAACGTTTCACCCATCGTGGCGACGCCGAGGCGTGATGGGGAACTAGTGCCCGTAATAACTGTAAAGGGTTGGAACCTTCGTATAGGGTTCCAACCCTTTTTTGTGTTTCTTGCCAAGAGAAACACAAATGGTAATAGACTGACCATAGAGCTTAATTAAGCAAGATGAAACACAGTAAATATATAGAATTATACTCGCAAACTACAGTATGTTCGGGTATAATTGGGTCGGGAGGTGATTAAATCCTACAAGAAAATTTAGGCTCTCACGGCTGGGCGAAGCGGGAGTAGTCCCTGCCTCGTCTCAGTCCACGGGCATGTAGGCCGAGGTCATCTTGCCAAAAGCATCTAGCCACAGTTCTTAATCGAGGAGGGTTTTAATGAAGAGAGTTCTAGTGATGGTTCTTGTCGTGGCCATGTTGTTGGTCGGCTGCAATACCACACCGCCAGCCACTACCACACCGCCCACGACCACTAAGAAATCCGCGGACTTCACCACTGTCTACTCCGGTGAGCTGACCTCCCTAAACTACCTCGTCACCAGCACAACCAATGACCAAACTGTCGCCGCCAATGCCGTGGACGGTCTGGTTGAGTATGACAACTTTGGCGTGCTCAAACCTTCGCTGGCTAAGAGCTGGAAGATCTCCGACGATGGTCTCACCTGGACCTTTACCCTGCGCGACGGCGTCAAGTGGTTGACCTATGATGGCAAGGAGTATGCCGATGTCACCGCCCAGGACTTTGTCGATGCTCTGAAGTATTCGTTCAACAAGGCCAACGCTTCCAAGACATCCAACATTGCTTACGGTGTCATCAAGAACGGCGAAGATTACTACAATGGCAAAGTCACTGATTTCAGCCAGGTCGGCGTCAAGGCTGTTGACAAGCTTACTCTGCAGTATACACTGCAGAAACCAGTCCCCTACTTCCTAACCATGCTAACCTACGTCTCCTTCCTGCCGGCCAATGGCAAGTTCTTGGCTGAGACCGGTGCCAAGTTCGGTACCGACAACAAGACCATCCTCTACAACGGCGCTTACCTGATGAAGACCTATGAGCCCCAGAACTTGCGTGAGTTCGTCAAGAACGACAAGTACTGGGATAAGGACAACGTCTTCATCAACAAGCTGACCTATAAGTACAACAAGGAAGCCGCTACCCTCGCCCCCGAGCTGTACTTCCGCGGCGAGATCACCGGCGCAAGTATCCCCACTGGTTCACTTGATGGCTATCTAAAAGATGCTGCCAAGAAGGATCAGGTGCGTCCCGCTTCGACCGGCTTCTACACCTATTTCTACGCCTTCAACTTCGATCCGAAGTTTGCCAAGGAGTATGAACCGGATAAC
>CAYOCI010000097.1:3135-12495 GCA_964402415.1 uncultured Clostridia bacterium | reverse complement strand
TCGGCTTCAAGGGGATCGCGAAGAAGATCGGCATCTTCGTTGTTGTGGCCATGGGGCACCAAGTTGATGCTGTGCTGGGTGATGCTCACCTAATCCGCGACGCCGCGGTCTTCTTCTATCTGGCCAATGAGTTGTTAAGCGGGATCGAGAATCTAGGGACCATCGGGGTGCCTATCCCGCCCATCATCATGCAGGCCGTTGAGGTGCTGCAGGGTAAGAGCAAAGGTGAGACACATGACGCCTAGCGAGTTCATCCAGCTCCTACTCCCCCATGCCATCGTAGTCCAGCGTCGCTACGGGCTCCCTGCTGCGGCCATGATCGCGCAGGCGGCCCTGGAGACAGGCTGGGGGTCGGCGGTGCTCCAGCGCCCCGACGGGCAGTCGAGCCACAACCTGTTTAACATCAAGGGCGAAGGGCCCGCGGGGACCGTTGAAGTTCGCGCCTGGGAGCACGTCAACGGCCAGGATGTCAGCGTGCCCAGCAGGTTCCGGTGTTATCGGAGTTACGAGGAGAGCTTCGCAGACTATGCGCAGCTGATTGCTGGGTCAGCTCGATACGCCACGGCATACGCTGACAGCAACAACCCCGTAGCCTATGTCGAGGCTCTGGCCATGGCCGGCTACGCCACGGACCCGAGCTATGCTTCCAAGGTCATCAGCATCATGGATGATTTTGACCTGATCGAGACCGCCGAGAGAGCTCTGCACAGCACTCCCACCGCGCAGATCGGCGAGGTGACCATAGAGGCACGCATGATCGATGGGGTGATGTGGGTGCCGCTTCGGGCCATAGTCGAGGCGATGAACAAGCTGACGAGGCGCGTGGACTATATCGCGATCGGAAACAGAGCATACGTGAGATAGTGAGAGCCGGTGGTAGGGATTAACCCTGCCACCGGTTCTTCCGTCTGTAAGAGTAACTCCTTGAGATGA
Source organism: uncultured Clostridia bacterium (assembly GCA_964402415.1). Taxonomy (GTDB): domain Bacteria; phylum Bacillota; class JAAYKD01; order JAAYKD01; family CAYOCI01; genus CAYOCI01. Next base: position 11,562 of record CAYOCI010000097.1, on the reverse strand, counting down.
AACAGGCGCTACGGTGAGAAGTAATACTCCTTGACGATCCTGATTTTTCTCGCTTTTGCCGGGAACATGTCGATTAGCCAAGGGATGGAGTCCTCTGGAACAATTGCTCTTACGACCAAATCCAGTCTCACCATACTGTCAGCTTGCATCGATGCAGGGCTGACTTTGACCCACTGTATGCGTCCACCTCGCTCTGTTACATAACCCTCGAGACCGGGAAGATGTAAGGCATGGGATGGCCCATCTGTTACTGGTTGGCGCTCCACCATGTACTCATGCGGGATACCCGTCGCATCAACGTCGCATCGAAAAGGATCATAGTGTAAGGCGACATCCTCAATAAGGACCGTGCCCCTTCTTGCCTTGGTGGCAATGCGGAGAGTTATCTGGTTTGGCGTGACTTGCTCTTCACATGCCTCAACACTAACCCTTGGCCAGTACAGGAGACGATTGAGTACATACACTGCGGAAGACAGTGAGCCTAGGATACCGAGTATCATGGAGAACTCTGTGATGGACATCGATCTGATAAACGTTATCAGTGACATACTGATATCTACCTCCCAGAACAATGTGTTCACGTCTGTGAGCTAGAAAACCTGCAGAATAGGATCAATATCGCACCTATCAGACTCCTTTTCGTTTGCCTGTTGTATACGAACGCACGTTTGTATATACTATAGCAAACAACTGTTCGATAGGAGGCATCCATATGCGCTCGCTACTTCATTCCGACCATGACCCGATCATCCTTGACACCCTCTTCTGGCACCAGCTGCCCGCTCATCTCCAGCGCCGTTACGCTGGACAGAGTCTCATGGGTCGGATCTACGCGCTGGACATCGGTGGCCAGGTTCACTATGTGTGGGCTGAGGGCAGCATCTACGAGGAAGCTGCCTGGTACAGCATTCGGGTGCTTAGCCCAGTGAGGGATCGCGAGGTCACCGAGCTCGTGAGAGGTGAGCCCCTTGGCCAAGCGGTATAACGAGGCGGTTGCGGTCTATCGTCCCAAGGACAGCTCGCCCTTCTTCATCTGGCGTGGTAAGCGCTATGACGTGCTGCAGATCGCGAACTTCTGGGTGTCGAGCAGCGGTTGGTGGCGCGGCAAGGAAGCGAAGGATCAGCAGTTCTTCAAGGTAGTGGCCAAGCGATCGCGCGAAGAGACCACAGGCACTTACGAGCTCTGTTATGACAATATCGGCAAGACGTGGCGCCTGGTCAGGGTGTTGGATTGACATCAAGTTCCTGACGCCTGATTGCACAGGTGAAAGCCAGTGGTGCGGATCGCTCCAGAACCACTGGCTTCTCGTCATCTGCAAATGCGACTTGGAACTTCAGATCGGATTACTGTGAAAGTAGTCTATCAGCTGGTAAACCCTCTTGCAGTAGGGGATAAACACTTGGAGAGAGGCGAATAGATAATCCCTATCTATAGCCTTACCAGTTGGATGTCCAGCATCATTCCGATTATTGCGTATCATTTCAAAGATACCAGTGAGCATAATGTCCAGCCCATCAACTAGGTCTCCAGGCAATCCCCCCTGGATCGTGCTGAATGACCTTTGGAACTCGTCAAATTGCCGCTTGATTACCTTGTTCTCCGTCTTGTTGCGAAATGCTTCCCTTTTAGCAGCATCCGCAATTGCATCCCTGAATGCCGCTATGAGTAAGAGCAGCGCCTTTTCGGATGCGCATCCCAGCGTAATTGTAGACGCGAGTAGAGCATTGATGTTGTATGTACGTATGCTCTCCTCGACATAGCGATTGATGATCGGATCAAGGTTCGGGATCTCCCTCGACAGTCTATCAAGGTATCCGGAAGGATCATGCGGTACGGGTTGCTGCGATTGGATCACCCGCTCACCATATTCCGTCACTCTGAGCCATGGCCACGCAGTGTTACTGCTGTTTGACCCAATTGCCAGTACGCCCTCAAATATGAGGTGCCAGATAATCTCTCTGACTCTGTCTTTATCTGGTCCGAATAGCTCTCTGTCGTGACCATAGCGGTCAGAGCTCTGACTTATACCTTTCTGGATCGCGAGCTCTGCCACATTCTTACATACCATATCGTACTGCGGGCATCCCGCTCCCGGGGCCAGGGTCTCTAGTACGAGAGATCGAAGCTCCTGGAGAGACAAGTTCAGTCTGTTCATTCCTCAGTTCCACCCTTCCTAAGAGAGATATCATCCCTACGGTTTACACACCCCGCAAGGTTGGTATCCAGCTTTAACTGCCTCGCCTTCAGTTTGAAACCACATTTCGTTCCCGCTCTTTATCTCCTTGGCCCAGCGGCAGCTGGGATAATGATACTTGTCACTTTCTTTGCTACCAACGTATGTGCCGGTGGTGGCTGGTGTGGCTGGCTCCGTGATTGGACCATCGATCCACCAGAGTCCCTTGCTCGCATCACGTGCAGTCTTCTGCGCTGCTGTGAAACGCTCCACATATTTGACGTTAGGTGGGAAGGTAGCCACCTGGCCATATCCCTCGGCGATCAGCGTCTCGTTGAACAAGGTATCTCCGATCCACACGTAAGCGAGCAGCCGCCCATAGCTGTCACGCTGCTCTACGTCAAACTCCAGCCGGACCTGCTTCCCTGCCAGTTGAGCCTTGGTGTAGTCACTGGCCTCGATGCCATACGCCTGGACCTCTTTGGTCGGATGGACGGTCTCCGGGGTGTCCACGCCGATCAGGCGCACGCTCTCTTCTTTGCCATTGTAGGTGATCTTGATCGTGTCGCCGTCGACTACACTGTTAACCGTATAGATGTCACTAGCGGGCTTGTCCTCAGGGGCCTCAAAGTCAATCAGGACCGTCTCTGTCGCCTGGTCCCATCCGATGCCTGCGCCAAGTGCATTAGCGACGAAGCGCAGCGGGACGTAAGTGGTACCGTTGATGACCACGGCCGGGGCCGGCGGCGTGGCTTCCTGACCATTCAGCTTCAGCTTGGCCACGGGAAAGCCTGCATGTGTACCGTGCATAGAGCCAAATACGGTGCCACCGATCGCGGCCACCAAGGCGATGATGAGCACAAAGGCTATGGGGATCTTCTTCACTGCAACTACCTCCAATGTTTGGTGGTAGTTGTTTCAGTTCTTGCTGAGTCGAATCCTTCTGTTGGCAGGAAGGTTAGCATTACAGCAATTCGCGACAGCAACCATGGCGATCTACCCTGATACGGCATAAGACAAGACAGAACACTCAAGTCCTGAAAGGCCCGTCGCGTAAGACATCATGATGCATCGCGATACGCCATGGGTTGCCGTGATCTATCCAGCACACAACTTGTAATCAGCAGGTTGCGGGTTCGAGTCCCATCTCCAGCTCCAATGAACACAAGGCATCCCGAGATCGGGATGCCTTGTGTTTTGTCGTTTCACAGTAATTTTGACAGCAGAATTAACGACTGGGCACGGTTCCGTTTGCGCAATTCGCAACCCAAATGGACATCTGGCGGAACAGCCGCTCGGGAAACTGGGTCAAACCGTCCCCAAACACTACTCGCGAACCACGGTAGAGCCGGGATAAGATGACAACCCTGTTTGGTCAGGCATCATCGATCCCACTGGCAGGATAATAATGACAGAACAACGAACTAGACGGAATGGGATCTTGTCCACTTCTATAACATGGGAGCGACTGCAAATGAGTGAAACGCACCTTAAGTCGGCATTTCAAAACTGGATGCGGGGTCAGAGCAAGTCTACCGGCGAGCCCTACAAAGAGGGGACCGTCAATTCATACACAACTGCGTTGAAGAACGCAACGGCCAAGCTCCATTTGGGTGAAGCCGTACAATCCGACCTATTCCGCTACACATCCTCGAGCGAGTTTGAGCACGCGCATTCCATGATTATCAGTGCCCCAGACTTCCCCCGAGTGGATCTGGCTGCTGGAAATAAGGCGTATTCCAATGCAATGGTTCTTTACCTGAAGTTCCTGAAGGAGCGGGAGACTGCTAACCATTCCCAGCCTTCCGGTCAATCATCTGTAGCAACTGATACCTCCGACCGAAAGGACTACTGGATCTATGCGCCGGGCGAGGGATCAAGGTTGTGGGACGAGTTCTATGAGAAGGGTATCATGGGCCTTGGGTGGGAAGAACTGGGGGACCTCATGCAATATCCCAGTAAAGAAGCCATGAAGGCCAAGATGAAGGCCCTCTATGGGGCTGAATATACGTATCGAAACGCCGGCCATGCCACGTGGCAGTTTGCCTATGAGCTCAAGCCTGGCGATGTTGTCTTTGTTAAGAAGGGCAGGACCAAGATCATTGGTCGCGGTATCGTGACTTCTGAGTATCACTTTGATGCAGCCAGAAATGAATACCAGCACATTCACGAAGTAAAGTGGACACACCGCGGAGAGTGGGACCACGAGGGCTATGCTAGTTTGAAAACCCTGACCAAGATTACGCCCTATACCGATTATTATCGACGGATTGAGGACATGTTTGCTGATTTGGCCGATTTGCTAGAAGAACCAGTGGAACCAGATGAAGTTGTTGCTCAATACGAGGCCTATACGAAGGACAATTTCTTAGCCGATGTGTTCATGGGTGAGGAGCGCTATGTCACTCTGAGGAACCTCTTACTCAAGAAGAAGAACCTGATTTTGCAGGGAGCTCCTGGGGTAGGCAAGACCTACGCGGCGCAGCGCCTGGCATACTCAATCATGGGTGAGAAGGACACCAGTAGGGTCAAGGTCATCCAGTTTCATCAAAGTTACAGCTATGAGGACTTTGTCATGGGCTATCGTCCGGAAGGCAGCGGCTTTGCTTTAAAACAGGGGCCCTTTTACGAGTTCTGTAAAGAGGCAGAGACAGACGATGAACGTGAATACTTCTTCATCATTGATGAGATCAACCGTGGCAACCTGAGCAAGATCTTTGGCGAGTTGTTGATGCTAATTGAGCATGACAAGCGTGGCGAGAGGCACGCGGTCCGCCTGCTTTATGCCGACGAGCAGTTCTCGGTGCCGGAGAACGTGCACATCATTGGCATGATGAACACCGCTGACCGAAGTCTGGCTATGATCGACTATGCTCTACGCCGGCGTTTCGCCTTCTTTGAGTTCGAGCCCGCCTTCGAAACTAACGGGTTTAGGACCTATCAAGCGTGCAAAGAGAACAAGAAGTTCGATGGTCTGGTAGAGGCAGTAAAGGCGATGAACCAGGTTATTGCCGACGATGCTTCTTTAGGCAGTGGCTTCCGGGTGGGGCACAGCTACTTCTGCACCGATGGAGCGATCGATGGCGCATGGTTGTTCGACCTAGTCGAATATGAGTTGCTTCCGCTCATTAAGGAATACTGGTTTGACGAGCCATCGAAGATAGAGCAATGGGCAACGAAATTGCGGCGGGTCATCAATGGCTAGCATCAGGGTCAGGAATGTCTACTACATGCTGGCCTATGCGTATCAGTCGCTCAATGAAGATGGCTTCAGAAGTGTGGCATCTGAGGACTTCGACAATATCCATGACCTGCTGGCGGCGATTTTGCTCAAGGGAGTAGCCAATCAGATCAAGCGTGGTATGCACAGAGACTACATCCCCCAGAGAGAGGCTCTTCGAAGACTAGTGGGTAAGATTGATCTGACTGCATCCGTTAAGCAGCAGACGATGATGACGAAGCAGATGGTCTGTCAGTATGATATCTTCGCGAACGACACGAGGCTCAACCAGATCCTCAAATGCGCTATGATGCTCTTGTTGCGGCACGGGGATGTGAAGGCCGAGAATAAGAGAACTCTGCGGAAGTTGCTACTTTACTTTGCTGGTGTCAGCAACATTGACCCGCAGGACCTGAACTGGAGAGGAGTCCGCTACGATAGGAACAACGCCAGCTATAAGCTGCTCATCAATCTCTGCTGGCTGGTGATCAAGGGACTGCTACTAACGACCGAGGATGGTGCGTACCGTTTGGCCGCCTTTCTTGACGATCAGCAGATGCACCATCTCTATGAAAGATTCGTGCTTGGGTACTTCCGGAAGGAGTATCCGCAGTATGCTGCCACTGCCTCTCATATCGATTGGGACATTGATGACGAGGATAGTAGGCAGCTCCTACCAGCTATGAAGTCAGACATCACATTGACACACGGAGATAGAACCCTGGTCATTGACACCAAGTATTACGGCCGCACCACGCAAACCAATAGCATGTTCAACAAGACCACTTTGATCTCCGGAAATCTCTATCAGATCTATACCTATGTCAAGAATAAGGATCGACTGCGGACAGGCAATGTCAGTGGTGTACTGCTCTATGCCAAGACAGATGAAGAGATCGTGCCGGACAACGACTACAACATGGGCGGGAACCACATCGGTGCTCGAACGCTTGACCTTGGGGCTGAGTGGTCTGAGATCGTGGAGCAACTCAACACCTTGTGCATCTATCTAGCGGTAGATAGTGGATAGCCACAATCTTGGTGGCTGAGCTTCGAAGATCAGAAGAGCGTTCCTCTGGGAGGACGGCGGAGTGGATCGGCCTGAGCACCGTTGGCAGAGTTGGAAGGAGTAAAAGCCGTGAGAGCCGCACTGGCTGTGAACCTAGTATGCGGGGGCTGGGAAGACAACCTGGCCAGGATCGAGGTGATGATCCACGAAGCCGCCACTGCTGGAGCACAGTTGATCATCTTCCCGGAGACTGCCCTAACCGGACTGATCAATAACGATGACCCAGCCCACGATCTCCCTCTCGGGCAGCTGATCCCTGGGCCCGCTACCGAGCGCCTGAGCGCACTGGCTCACAGCCGGGGGACTTATATCGCCATCGGCTTGTTTGAGCGCGACGGCGATCGCCTCTATGATTCCGCCATCCTGATTGACCCCGCTGGCGAGATCATCCTCCGCTATCGGCGGATCAGCCGCGGCTGGCGCAGCCCCAAGGCAGATCCAGCCGCCTATGGTGAAGGTGACACGATCACCAAGGTTGATACGCCTCTAGGCTCCTTTGCCTGCCTCATCTGCGGTGACCTGGCGGATGACGAACTGCTGGAGCGGGTACGGGCTTTGGACGTCGACTGGCTATTCTTCCCCTTCGCGCGTAACTTCAATGACAACAGCTATGATCAGCAGCGCTGGGATCGCGATGAGGAGCCGTGGTATCGGGATCAGGCCGCCCACACCGGCGCGACGACGCTGATGGTCAACTATCTCGATGATCCATCTTGGGAGCCTGATCGGGCCTTCGGCGGTGCTCTAGTGGTCTCGTCTACGGGAGAGGTGATCGCCAAGCTGCCGCTCGGGCGAACGGGGTTGCTGGTGGTGGACCTGCCTCTCAGAAAGGAGACCTGCGATGCGTGAACCACCAAAGATAGCCGACGAACTGATTATGGCTGCGTTACATAGACACTATGATATCGCTGTCAGCTCGCTCAGTTTTCTGCCGCTGGGCAACGATATCGCCTCTTCAGCGTACCGCGTTGAGGCGGTCAGCGGCACGGTCTACTTTCTGAAGATCCGCGCCCAGGATGGGTTCAGCGTGCCTAGCCTCGCAGTCCCTCGCTATCTCTGTGATCAGGGCTTGTCCCACATCCCTGCGCCGCTCCCAACCGTCACCCAGGCGCTGTGGGTGGATGTCGGCGGGTTTGCTTTGAGCCTGTACCCATTCATCGAAGGGCGTATGGGGGTGGATGGCGGCTTGTCGGCTGAGCAGTGGCGTACTCTCGGCGCGCTAATGAGAGCGATCCACAGCCTAGAACTGCCAAAGGATCTGCGGCAGATCATCCCGCGCGAGACCTTCGTCCCTGGTCGGCGTGCTGTGATCGAGGAACTTCGGGTGGTTATGAACAGCGGTTCATTGGCCACGACCGTTGATCGCGAGTTCGCCGCGATCTGGCACTTTCGAGAAGAAGAGATCCGCGCTCTGGTCAGTCGGACCGATAGGTTGGCAGAGCAGTTACGTCGTGGCTCTGCCCGTCTCGTCCTCTGCCACGCCGACATGCATCAATGGAACATCCTCATCGATACCGATCAGCACTTGTGGCTGGTGGATTGGGACGAGACCACCCTGGCCCTCAAAGAGCGTGATCTGATGTTTGTGGTAGGCGGCATTGGCGGGTACCGGGCCGGCCCTTTTGAGATGAGCAACTTCCTTCAGGGCTATGGCGATACTACGATTGACCCCATCGCCCTAGCATATTATCGGCACGCCTGGGCGGTGCAAGATATGGCCGAGTACGCCTATCAAGTCTTCTTCCGCTCGAATGTGAGTGATAGTGCCCGGCGTGAGGCGTTGCGAGGCTTCGCCAGCCTGTTCACACCGGGAAATATCGTCTCGTTGGCGCTCGCGTCGGAGGTCCATGGGGACCTGCCCTCAGAACAGGGCAGGTCACAGAGATAGACACGCGATAAGGAGGTTCGACGATGATGAAAGCAAGATTCGCTGCTGTCCTGATAGTCTGTATTCTCTTGGTCTC
>CAYOCI010000097.1:0-3125 GCA_964402415.1 uncultured Clostridia bacterium | reverse complement strand
GACGCTCGATAAGGAGCTGGACAATGATGAAAGCAAGATTTGCTCCTGTCCTGATGGTCTGTATTCTTCTACTCTCGGGAGCGGTGGTCCGTTCCGAGCCCAACCTGCCACTCTTGATCGACCATCAACAGGTCGATATCCCCGTCAAGCTCGAGGATGGTCGGGCCTACGTTCCGCTACGCAGCTTTGCCGAGAAGCTGGGGATACAGGTGATCTATGGTACAGACTGGAACGGGGAGCCGGCGGTCAATCTCCACACCCTGCCAGATACATTTCTCTCCTACGACCGCACCTACTGGCGTGCACTCAGCACGCCTCTAGCCAAGGGACCGACTGATCTCGCTGGGGTCGGTGCCGGGGCGGCGGTCAGTAAGTACCTGGCCGAGGAGCAACTGGCCAGCCTCAAGCAGGATGGGCCGGTTCTCGTCCGCTTTGACCTGCTGGACTATCGCTCGCGTTTTGGCTTCCCGCCGTACGAGATTAAGTCCATGGGGGCTGGCGGCTTCGCCTATGCGGTCAGGCTGTTCTATGTTCAGCGTGTTGACAACTCGGCTGGGCTGTATTCCATCGTCCATAACCTGCCTGAGTCATCTTGGACCACTAGCCGACCTAATGCCGAGGCCTACTGGTATGAGGATATCATCATCGACGTGGTGCCGGATGGCGATCCGATCTACGTCAAGACCGAGACCAAGGAGACTGCTACTTGGGGCAACAGCGATTGGGTAGTGGTCCCCGAGAGTCGACGTGTGACCGCCAAGGTAACCCTAGACGAATCTCCCTATGTGGTCCATGGCTTGTCCAGTCGCTGAATGAAGGCAATTCTCGCTGTGTGCTTGTTTGGGGGTACCCGAAGTGATCGGGTTAGGCAGCGACGTGAAGAGGGGGAGCCACACGGCTCCCCTTCTTGCTGTGTCGGACACCTCACATCCGTCGCATGTGGCACATGCCGCAACTGCAGGAGTCTTCACACTGTGACTACCAAACTCCGCCTTTTCTAAAGGGGTTTTGCCTGAAAAGTGGAAACAAACCAGGTAGTCATGCGTATAATCGCCTAGTCATCGCCCCACACAGCCATTGGCTCCGGACCAACTGGCGCGGGGCCTACAGATAGAACCAACCAAAGGGGGGTCATCCCATGGGATGGCGTTTTAGCAAAAGCATCAGCCTCGGTCCACTGCGCGTCAACCTCAGCTCGAAGGGGGTCGGGGTTAGCGTCGGTCTCAAAGGGCTGCGAGTTGGCACCGGGCCGAGCGGGACGCGGATCAGGGCCGGTATCCCTGGTACTGGTGTCTCCTACGAGAAGCGGATCGGCAGTAAGCGTAAAGGCCGACAGTAGCATCGCGTGTGCAGTTGACCGGAGGGAGCGCCCTGGCAGGTCAGAGAGGAGGTGGAGCGGGTATGAACCAGCGTGCCGTGAAGGTCTTGCGCTCGCTGCTCAAGCAGTATGGCACCGACCTTGCCCAAGACGCCAGGCGCTGCGAGGCGCTGTTGCGCGATCTATGCGGCGAATGCCGTCTTGAGGTCACCGTCTTAGCGCAGGCCTGTCGCGGACGGATCCCTCAGGATCTGCTCACGGGGGTCGCGACCACCCCTCTGGATCTCCTCATCAAACGAGGTATCCAGAAGCTGCAGGACGATTACGGTCTGGCCCGCGAAGTCGCCGACTGGACCGTTCAGGCCTGGGCAGAGGTTCTAGGGCTGGTTAACCTGGCCCCAACCAACCTCGATCGTGGGGCGAGCTCTACGACCGCGGATGCTGCAGGCTCGGTCACCCACCTCTGGAGCCGAACCTTCGCCGGTGTTGCCTCGAGTGTTGCTTCCCTGACCAAACAGGGGCTGTCCAGTATCCTGGAGAGTTTGGCGGCGACGCGTGCAAGCGCTCCACCGCCCACGACCCCTTCACCGTCTCAGACCAGGCCTCGCCCCGCCCAGCCGCTGACCACGGTGGAGATCGCCGCCGGCCGTTTCCACGCTGTGGCACTGATGAACGATGGCAGCATCATGCGTTGGGGCGGGTCCCAAGTGACCTCTCCCTATATGCCTAGGGAGCTGGGGGAGGTGGTCGAGATCGCTGCTGGCGGTAGTGGATCGCTCGCTCGCCGCTCAGACGGCACCTTGGTCGGCTGGGATGAACGCAACCTGCTCTCCATCCCCGCGAGAATCGCCCGGGTGGCGCAGATCGCTGCAGGAGGCAGCCATTATCTTGCCCTGCATACCGATGGCACGGTCAGCGCTTGGGGCAGCAACGTAGCTGGGCAGTGCAACTGTCCGCCCATCGACGGGATTGAGAAGGTTGCCGCTGGATCAGCTCATTCGCTGGCCCTGGGTAAGAACGGCCGCGTCTATGCCTGGGGCGATAATGAGCTCAGCCAGATCGATATCCCTGCGAAGCTGGAACGCGTTATCGCCATCGCGGCCGGAGCCAATCATTCGCTGGCGCTGCGCGAGGATCAGACGGTCTGCGCTTGGGGGGCCAATGGGAGCGGCCAGTGCCGCCTCCCCCGCGACCTGCCGCTGGTAATCGCCATCGCCGCTGGCCTCGACCATTCGCTGGCACTCAGACGTGATGGCAGGGTGTTAGCCTGGGGGAGCAATGAGCTCGGCCAATGCACAGTACCCGCTGAGGCTCTCTTCGGCGTTAAGAAGATCGCGGCTGGCTGGGGATACTCTCTGGCGCTCAAGGCCGATGGCTCGATCATTAGCTGGGGCGACAACTATCATGGGCAGTGCGATCTGCCGACGGTTGCTCGCCAGCCGCAGCTGGCAGCGGGAACCACCCACATAGTGGCTCTGGCCCGCGATGGAAGACTCTTCGTCTGGGGCAGAGCAGCGGATAGCACCCATAGGGTCCCACGCACCCTCGCCAATGTGGTTCGCATTGCCGCTGGCGAAGAACACACCGTAGCCCTAACGGCCAACGGGTTCGTTCACTGTTGGGGCGGCAATCAGTGGGGCCAATCCTCCATGCTGGAGCGCATCGGCAGTGTGACGGAGGTGGCCGCTGGATCATGGCACACTCTCGCTCTGCGCAAGGACGGTCGGGTGCGCGCTTGGGGACGCAACGATGCCGGGCAGTCCTCGGTCCCCGAAAGCTTGATCGGCGTGACCAAGATCGCCGCCGG
>CAYOCI010000096.1:0-12504 GCA_964402415.1 uncultured Clostridia bacterium | reverse complement strand
GCGCTTTCGCTGTGGTGGCAATTGGATACCTGGGAGATCTCATGATCATGCCTAGAGTCGGCAACTGGTTGGCGGCTGGCAGCGATTTCATCCTCGCTCCCTTGACCGTCTGGCTGACCAAGGCTCTCTTCTACCCCTCGGTCGACCTGGTCTTGGGCGATCTGTTTATCATCGGTCTGGTGACGGCCGGGGTGGAGATAGTCTGGCACCGCCTGTACGCTCGCATGTTCATGGCTGAGATGGTGAGGTAACGAGCCTGCAGTACACAGTGGAACATCCATAACAACCTACGAGAGCCCTGAAAAGTGCAGGCGCAGCATGGCTGCGCGACTACAACCAGACCGAGTAGCCCAGATGTAGTTGCGCAGCCATGCTGCGTCCGTGGCTTCCGCACTCTCATTAGGAGACTGCCGAAAAAGGCCTGACACCTAATCACCCGTGCGTTTGCGCTCTCTTCGCTTTGCTTCGGTCGCGTGGGCGTATGCAATACGCCCGCAGGTCACCTCGCGGTGACCTCAACGAACCAAGTAACTAATCCAAAGGCATAGCAGTGCTTCTTCGACATCTCACTAGGGACTAGGGACTTGGGACTAGGGACTCGTTAGCAACCATTGGCAGGAGTAAGCTGAACAGATCAGTGCAACGATAATCTTCGAGATAGTCCCTGTCGCTCGTACGATAGGGGAGCCTATGCTGATAGTACACAACAGATCATCCACCGACTTCACTCCATGCACCAACAGATGCAGCTATCCAAACAGCAACATACGCAGCCGATGAGCTAGATGCTTAACCAACCCGCTCCCCTAGCAGGGACTACCCTCAACAACGCCCAGACTACACATCGGTAGTTCCAGGGCGCTGCCGCTCCGACTGGTTTAGTCGGAGCGGTTTTTACTTTTCTCGATGGTTGCACCATCCTAATCTGCCGAATACAATAAAGTGCAATTTCAGCAAGAGAGGTGAAACATATGGCGATAACGGCAACCATCCAGGGTGGATCGTCATCAGTCCCAGTGACCCCGATGGTCAGGCAAGGGGTGCCATGGCTGCCCGTACGGGCGGTGGTCGAGGGCTTGGGCGGTAAGGTTAACTGGGATCCCGCAACACAAAGCATCAGCATCAGTCTTGGTCGTGATCGCCTACAGGTTCAGACCGACCAACAACGTGCCATCAGCAATGCTACCTACATCGCGCTGCTCAGCGCTCCCGAGACTCACAACGGCCTGACCTACATGACCTGGTTTGACCTAACCACCTACCTACCCATCGATCTGAAGATAGAGCTCTCGGCCCGAACCCCGACCAGCCTGCCAGCTTTGTCGGGGGTAAGCCTGTGTATCGACCCTGGTCATGGCGGGACTGATCCCGGGGCCCCGGGGCCGACGGGCTTGCAGGAGAAGGCGGTGAACCTCGCCGTCGCGCTGCACCTGGCTGACCTTCTACGTCGAGCTGGCGCCCGTGTGGTCATGACCCGTAGCAGCGACCAGACGGTGGGTCTCGCCGAGCGCAGCCAACTGGCCAATGGCGAGCGGGTGGACTGGTTCATCAGTGTCCACTGCAACTCATTCGCTGACGCCAGCGCCCAGGGAACGGAGACCTATCACTTCCCGGATGATCGGCTGGGCAACCGATTGGCGTCCAGCGTCCAGGCGCGGCTGGTCGAGGCTCTTGGGCGGCCCAGCCGTGGGGTAAAGACCGCCAACTTCCATGTCATCCGCGAGACGGCCATGGCTGCGATCCTAACTGAACTGGCCTTCATCAGCCATCCCGAAGAAGAGCTGCTGCTGGCCGATCCCCAGTTCCAGGTGCGCGCTGCCCACGCCATCTATCAGGGGGTTCTGAGCGTTGCCACTCAGAGGTAAGGCGCGGGAAACAATAAGACCTAGCACCAGAAGCGTGGGTGCTAGGTCTTATCTATGGACGGTGTCAGTATTGCCCACGCCGCGTCCCGAGCGGTAGGATCTCCTGTGGGCTGTGGGCTGTGGGCTGTGGGCTGTGGGCTGTGGGCTGTGGACTGTGGGCTGTGGACTCTCCCGCCCTTACAACATCGTATCCAAGAGCATCATCACGATGAACCCCGCCAAGACCCCATACGTGGCGATGCGGTGGTTATGGTTCTGATGCGTCTCAGGAATGATCTCATCGCTGATGACAAACAGCATGGCCCCCGCTGCGAAGGCCAACGCAAAGGGCAGGATACTCGTGGAGATCTGGACAATGGTGGCGCCGATTAGGCCGCCGATGGTCTCCACCACCCCCGTCAGCAGGGTGATCAGGACAATCTTTGTTCTGGTCATCCCCTGCGAGAGTAAAGGAAAGGCCACCGACATCCCCTCAGGGATGTTCTGCAGAGCAATGCCCAGCGCGATCCCCAACCCCCGGTGCCAGTCGCCTGATCCATAGCTGACCCCGACGGCCAGCCCCTCAGGGAAGTTGTGAATGGCGATGGCGATGATAAAGAGGGTAATCCTGCTCAAACGCTTGGTTGCGTGTCCCTCGGCGCCAGCCACAGGATGCAGGTGGGGCACGAACTTGTCGATCATGTCCACCACCAGCCCACCGGCCACGACCCCGACCGCCACTGTGAAGATCAGCCAGCCGCTGCCCACGGCTAACTCTAACGCGGGGATCAGGAGGCTGAACGAGGTGGCTGCCAGCATAATCCCGGCAGCAAAGCCGAGGATGATCCCCATGGTCTCTTGCTTAACCTGACGCACGAAGTAGATCGGGATCGCTCCCAGGACTGTGGACAGGCCGACGATGCAGCTCGCCAATGCCGCCATCAAGAAGGTATTAGTCACGCTCTCACCCCCTTCGCCCACTTGTATCTTCTCATACGTAGCCATCGTGGCGATTATGCCACGGCTGAGCAGAAAGCGACGAACTGCACTAATTATAACAGTTATTAGCCTGTAAGAACAGGTTGGATATGGAAAAGGAGAGGCCACCGCCTCTCCTCTTTTGCAGCTAGTATCCTCTGCTGATATCGACCTTATTGATCAGCTCTTCCCCTCTGGCCAGGCGCCCGAGGTTTTCGACCACGCTCCGCCAGCGGCGGACATCCTCGATCGGCGATGAACCGCGATGGGGGCTCATGACTACATTGTCAAACTGATGGAAGGGGTAGTGATAGGGGTAGGAGAGACCGTCTGTCCCAGGCTTGGGAGTCTCGTCCCACCAGACATCCAGAGCTGCCCCTGCGATCACGCCTTGCTCAAGGGCGTCGAAGAGATCCTGCTCGATGATGACGGATCCCCGCGCCATGTTGACCACCAGCCCTTCCGGCCCTAGCAGTTCCAGGTGGTGGCGGGTGATCATCCCCTCTGTGTCTGGCGTCTGCGGAACACAGAGCACCAAGATATCCGTGGCGCGCAGGAACTCATCCATCTGATCCGGGCCGTAGACCTGACCGATCTCCTTGGGGCCACCCTTCTTAGGGTCATTGCGCAGACCGATCAGCCTGACGTCGAAGCCCGAGACGAAGCGGGCGAAGTTGGAGCCTAGAGCCCCCAGACCGGCGATCCCGATGGTACGATCGAGCAGAGGGTAAGAGACGGGAGGTTGGTCGCCGCCTAAGTTATGCCCCCAACGACCCTGGCGCACACGAGCATCGTGGGTGATGATGCGATTGGTTAGAGCCAAGAGCATGGATAGGGCATGCTGTGCGGTAAAATAGGTATTGTCATGGTTATTGCAGAGGGTGATCTGTGGGTAGCGCTGCAAGAGGCTGGTGAGATGCTGGACGCCCACCCCTGGGATCTGCAGCATGCGGCACTTGGGAGCGGCGTCAAATAGGGCAGGCGACGGGCGCCAGCCGACCATGGCTTCGACATCGCCCGCCAGGCTGATTAGTTCCGACGGATCATCCGTCCTGGGGATCACCATCTCGATCGACTTGTCCAGGTGCTCGGCGAAATACGTACGCAGGTGCGCAGGCACCTGCCACATCATCAAGACTTTCATATAAGCCATCTCTCCTTAACTCCCTGTGTCACCCAAGCTAGCTAGTGCCACGGGACCAGAAGGCTTCAAGCCTGATCCTGCTGTGGGCCGCGGGCTGCGGGCTGCGGGCGTGTTCTGTGTTTTCCTGTAGAATTCCCGATCAACCTGTATTGATCCTTCTCGAGCAGGAGTGGAACTTTTCTCCGCGAATAGCGTAATAGTGCATGGATGCAGGCTAGAACACCGTGCTTCGTCATAGTGATAAGCATGAGCCCAGTGCCTGAGAATCCAACCAACAAAAGAGGAGTGAAGCCGGTGAAGAAGCTAGGAATTGTCTTATTGATCCTTGCCTTGATCGCAGTCCCCTTAATCGGTACCTATAACAGTATGGTCAAGTCTAGGCAGGCGGTTGATGCCCAGTGGGCCAATGTCGAGAGCAAACTGCAGCGCCGCTACGACCTGATCCCGAATCTCGTTGAGAGCGTCAAAGGAATCATGGCTCAGGAGAAAGCCGTCTTTGGTCAGATCGCCGACGCTCGCGCTAAGCTGAGCGGCGCCAGAACCAGCGATGACAAGGCCGCGGCCTCTTCTGAACTGGAAGGTGCTCTCTCTCGCCTGCTGGTCGTCATGGAGAACTACCCCCAGATCAAGTCCAACGAGCAGGTCAACACTCTGATGACTGAGTTGGCTGGGACTGAGAACCGCATCTCGGTCGAGCGTGATCGTTACAATCAGGTGGTTCAACAGTACAACACCAAGCTCGTCGCCTTCCCCACCGTAATCTTTGCCAAGATGCTTGGTTTCAAGGAAGCCAACTACTTCAAGGCCACTGCTGGCGCCGAGAACGCACCCCAGGTCAAGTTCTAGCCTATGCGCTACGACGATAGAATAGCTAGCCATGGCGGCCATCGCACCTTATTGCGGTGGTCCGCCGCTGCGCTGGTGCTGCTGCTCCTGCTTACAGGTACAGCGGCGTTCGCGGCGGGCGATTATGTCTACGATACGGTTAAGCTCTTCCGCTCGGATGAGGCTGCCCAGCTGCGCCTGTGGGCTGATGCCATCGACCGTAGCACCGGGATCGAGGTGGTGGTTGCCACCGCCGATCTGGGTAACCAATCGATCGAGAAGGTCGCAGTCGATCTCTTCGAGCAGTACAAGATCGGTAAAGCCGGGCAGGACAATGGCCTGCTGATCTTGATCGCGCCCAAGCAGAAGCAGTACCGTTTCGAGGTTGGCTATGGCCTCGAGGGGATGCTCCCTGATAGTCTGGTGGGATCATGGGGTCAGAAGTACCTGGCACCGAGCTTCCGTGAGAACAACTACTTCGAGGGCATCAGCGTTGCTTATCAGCAGGGGTTGCTGCCCGCCATCGAAAAAGAGACCGGCAAGAAGGTCACCTTACAGGGGGCGCGCACACCCAGCGACTCACTGAATCACCAAAATGAGTACCAGCTAACACCAACTCAGGTAGGCTTAGGCGGTGCCGTTGGGATTATCCTGCTCATCGTCGTCAGCGTCATCCTCGGGCGGATCACCGGTGACCCCTTCATCATCTTGCGCATCCTTTTCCTGATCCTTCGCTCAGGCGGTGGTGGTGGAGGACGCGGTGGTGGAGGCTGGGGCGGCGGTGGCGGCGGCGGCGGCCGCAGTGGCGGTGGTCGCTCCGGCGGCGGCGGCGCAAGTGGGGGCTGGTAGAGCGGGGGCGTCAGCCCGCCGCGGACTGTGTCTCATTATATACTTGAACGAGCTCGCCAGCTCGGGAACCGGACAAACTCGCCCTCTGGGCTCAAACATTGTCCGGTTCTGCTCCTCCCTGTCTGCGCTCCTCTAATGTTCTCGCCAATGTCGCGCTACGCGGGCGAGCCCCCTTGGGCGGTGCGGGGTGACGGAGAGACTCGAGAACCGAAGAGCGGGGCGCGCTTTGCTGCACCCGAAAGAACGGCAGGCTACCCGGAAAGGGTAACCTGCCGTTTTCATACCTTTGACCAGTTCAGACCGATCAATAGAAGATGCGGAGCGTGATAGCGAGCAGGATGGTCAGCATCGTCGGCCAGTACAGGACCTTCGGCAGGATGTTGTCCCTGTACTGCACTAGTCGTGATCGGCTGTTGAGGGCGACCAAGAAGGCATCAACGATCACCACGATGATGGCGGCATACAAGATAAAGTAAAAGTACTCCAGATAGAGAATGCCATTGCTGGCGATGCTCTCTCGCAAGCCGTTGTGGGTGAGTACCACCGAGA
The DNA here is from genome assembly GCA_964402415.1 of uncultured Clostridia bacterium. Classification (GTDB taxonomy): domain Bacteria; phylum Bacillota; class JAAYKD01; order JAAYKD01; family CAYOCI01; genus CAYOCI01. Next base: position 6,315 of record CAYOCI010000096.1, on the reverse strand, counting down.
AGAATAGACCGGTACACGCCGCCAGCACACCAGCCGCCGAGAAATCAAACTTCTCTGCCTTGGCTTCGAGCACATAGATAAGTATCAACGTGCCGAATAACATGAAGGCCATGACCACAAACGGCAGGAGGTAGGCGATAAACGGGTTCATAAACTTGCGCGTAACCAGCGCCATAAAGGCTAGCTCAGGAAAGCTGTCATGCCCGACATAGTCCTGGATCCCGAAATTGGTGTTGTAGCTTCCTTCGGTATAGTAACAGAAGAAGCTCTGTTTGATATCCCAGCCTGAGAGGATGATATAGGAGTCGATGCCGGGCAGATAGTCGGGATTGGTCATCCGGTAGGCGCTGAAATCGGGGACCAAGGCGATATTTTTGTCGAAATCCTTGGGCCATAGCCGCAGCCAGACATCCTTGCTGTCGAGAGGGTATTTGGAGTAGTCAAACCACTGCCGCAGTGTCGCGCTGAAGTGCCAGCCGATGGTCTCGCCGTCTGGTGCCGGTCTGATGTAGGCCTCTTCGATTGTACTCGCGACCGCCTCAGGGAAGACGACTCCACGGACAATGGTTTCGGGAATGGCGTCGGAATAGGTCTGCCAGACGTAGCCGGTAATAGTCACATCATCGTCATCATCGAACTCCAGCGACTGAATGTAGACACCCGTCGGAATTTGGATGGGTGGTTTTGCTGGCACCCCTGCCGCGGTTACAGACCTCTCATTGATCAGGCTCTGTACCGACGCTTGGTCGGTGACAATTACCAGCTCAGCATCCGAGTACGCGCTGTAGTTCGTTGAGATGAACCAGACCGCTCCGATGGCCAAGACCAATAATAATGAGATGAAGATAGAGATACCCCATAGCCTCTGTTCCTCGGAGTGGGAGTTGCGAGTGGCGAGAATCGACAGCAAAGCGAGAATGGAGGCGACGAGCATGGTGATCACGATCAGCTTGTGACGGACGAAATCCATGTCCCTAGTCATTGCGTTCTGGATGAAGACGGCTCCTAGAGTATAGTCGGTGGATGGCACCGCCTGATGCACCACCCATGACGCCTGTCCGGTGAAGCTGTTGGTAAAGTCGTAGATCACACCTTGGTGAGACTGCAATCGCTCAGTCAGTTCAGGAGTAATTCCTTCTGATGCGCTGCCGAAACGCTTCTGCTGGGTGACGTTCTCCCTGGTCGGATGCGAAAGATAGGTCCCGTCCCGGGAGAGCAGGTACGCATATCCTCGCCCTCCGAAGTCCAGCGCCCTAATGTGTTCAGCAATATCGTCCAGCGCATAGACGACTGAGAGCACACCGACAATCTCCCGCTGCCCCGTATCCGCTGCAGTGCCATAGAACGGCACAGAGTAGACCGCTTGGAAGTTGCTGCTGGCCGAACCGAAGAAAGGTTCGGTCCAGCCCGCGCCATCTTCCAGCGGCTTGATGTACCAGTAGAGACCCGCTGTGTCCTCCTGAGTGTAGTCATAGACGTCCTGGATCTGCATTCTGCGGATCTCCCCATCGCGCCGATCGCAATAAGGGCCATAGAGCCTAGTATCTACCTCATACTTATATGGCTTGTACGCTACTGAGAAACCAAATACCTCCGGGTTCTTCTCCATGACCGCGTATAGCCGATCTTCCAGCTCCTGTCGCGAGAATTGGCTTCGCTCGACCTCTCGGACCTGCTGATCGGCTATCTGCCGCAGACGGGCAAAGCCGTCGTCAATCTTGGCGGCAGCGGACTGGGTGCTCGCGAGCGAGCGCCTCTTGGCTCCCTCCAGAACGGCACTTTTCCGCTCTGCATAGTCAACTAGGTTGTACACCAGCAGGGAACTCAACAGCACGGTTAGGATCGCTATGAATACATGGGCTCGCCCAAGGGGTCTTCTGGCCTCTGTCTGCAGGCTAGTAGTGGACATCGGCTACCCCTCCTTCTTGCAGTCTCCTGAGATTGATCATTGTACAGAATCACAACTGTACTAGGGTCTGCCATTCTGCATTGCTCCTCGATGGCTAAGTACATACAGAAATATCAGAAGAGAACTCGTTAATGTCGTACAAATGATATACTTTGTCGAAATAGGTGTCAACACTTGGAATTCGGTTCGCTTACGCAATCCGATACTTCCTAACCACCCCACCATGGCGCAAGATACCAGATCAGAGTATAGTCAACCATGAGGCGTTCTCGTCGGTGCGCAAAAAAGACGGCAGGCTGCCCAAATGGGCAACCTGCCGTCTTATCCGTTTCGCTGCGTCTGCTTCGGGCTTGGTGCCCACGTAGCCTGTACCTGTGGACTCGCTCCGCCCTTACGGCATGACCACCGGCTTTTGCGGCGGCAGTACGTACTTGGCTGGAATGGTGGGAGCCTTGACGGTGGTTTGAGGGGCGTTGGCCGGGATGACACGGCGGGCTGTATAGAAGTTCTCACCCCACCAGTAGCGGAAGTCATTGACGATCCCGATGGCGGTGGGACGGTCGCTGGCAGTGCCGATCACGGCGGGCTTGCCGTCGAAGATGCCCATGAAGATCGCCACGTGGCTGATATATTTGTTGCCGCTGCTGTCGGTGTTGTACCAGGTCATGATATCCCCAGGAAGCAGGTTCTCCATACCCGCTAAGCCGTAGAGCGACCCTCCGGACGAGGTCTTGCCCGTGACAGTGCGTGAAATTCCGGCAACCTTGGTACCAACCGTGTTGTAGTTGCGGGCGGTCGTCGTTATGTTGTAGCCGAGGTCACCGTAGACCAGCGAGACGAAGTTGGAGCAGTCGACAATGCCAAAGTCTTTGTAGCCTTTATACTGGTGCCCATAGACCATGTAGCCGTTCTCCATATACCAGATGGCGCGTTCGACCAGTTGCGAGGCGGCGCTGTTATCTTTGCGCGCTCGAAACTGATCCACGATCTTCTGGTCACGCCCTTGGTAACTGGGCATGAACTTGCTGTAGCGGGCGATTGCCTCGGATGTGGTGTAGCGGACGTATCGCGGAGCCGTGGCTGTTGTGGCCGCGTAGGCCGGCTGGACGGAGCCGAAGAGTAGGGCTGAAGCGGCTAGGATCCCGACCAATAGCTTCTTGAACATCAATCCACCTACCTTTTCATACTAATGTAGGGATGATCCCCCCTGTGCGCCAATGGTAGCATATTTGAGCCAGGAAAAGGTCCGGTAGATAGTGGCACCCATTATGTCAACTCTCTGGAAGCGTGATCAGGCAAGGGCTGCGAGCGCCTCTGGAAAATGCTCCGGGCGCCGATCCTGTCGCCCTGCGCAGATCAAGGCTTAGGACCTGCTCACAATTTTCGGTGATGTAAGTTCGTGGTTCTTCGCCTGCCTCATCTTTAACACCTTGTTCAAACTCCATCCAAAAACCTGCCAAAGCCTTCGGTTACACTGTAGTCAGGAGGTGGTTCAACAATGAACCTAACATGGAAGAAGACGGCAGCCATGATCATCGGCGGTCTGGTGACAGCCTCGCTAGTTGCCCCGGTTCTCGCTGATAACACGACGCCCACTGAGCAGCCGACCAACGCCAAACCTGGCATCCGTCAGTTCGCCCAAGGGATGGGCATGATGGGACGCGGCGGCAAGGGTGACATGATGGGCAAAGTAGGCGGTATGATGCACGGCGGTCAGGGGGAAGTAGGCATCATGATGAAGGGGCTGGGCAATGACCAGCTGCTTGCCGACGCTGCTAAAGGCGCTGGCATGACGGTCGAGGAGTATCAAGCCAAGCTCCAAGCTGACCGTCAAGCCAATCGCCAGGCCCAAGCCGACCTGCGGCAGACCCACCAAGACCAGCTGCTGGCCGACGCCGCCAAGGGGGCAGGCATGACCGTCGAAGAGTACCAAGCGAAGCTTGAGGCCGATCGTCAGACCGCCATGGTCGAGCGCTATGCCGAAAAGCAAGGCATCACCGTCGACGAAGCCAAGGCCCAGATGAAGGAGAAGGTGCTGAGCCACATTGGTAATATGGCCAAGCGCCTCGGTATCACCTTTGATGATCTCAAGGCCTATATCGGACAGTGACAGATCTGCAGCACGCACGCCCATCCCTTTATGGGGATGGGCGTGCGTGTTTTGCTCCCTCCGGGGCCGGACAACCTCGATTTTCAATATGTGAAAGTGAACATCTTTCGAGAAGGATACACGTGCAGCGAGTCGAAATAGGACGAAGTAGGTGCAAAATGGTGGCGAAAAGTGGGTGGGAGAGATGATCACTCGTGCGCAGTGGGTGCGCTTCATGGACGAGGGGGTTGAGCCTGAAGCCCCTGATTACATCATTGATGCGTGGCGTCTCTACCGCCGCCGTGGAGTTGGGCTGAATCTCGATCAGTTCCCTCGATTGTCAGCTGATGACTTCCTTAGTCGTGTCAGTGAGATCAAGTGGTTTATTGACCGTGTCGACGAGACTCTCACCAGAGCCAGACTAAGTTTCGAAGGCTTCGTTCATTTCTTTGACCTGGACTGCACACAGCTCTATTCACGCACGCTCAACCAGGGTCATATGGAAGCGACGGCACAGCAGTTGACAGGCTGTCGGTTGCCAGTTGAACTGGCAGGCAATGGTGTTCACAACCTAGCAGTGAAGCTAGGCCGACCCATTACATTAGCCAACTATGAGCATATTGCCTCGTTCATGCATCCCTACGCGGGGTATGCGGAACCTGTTGTGATCAGTGGAAAGTCAGTTGGCTCCTTTGGTGTTTATGTGAGGGAGACGGTAGGAGCTGCCGAAGCACAGCTGTTGGCGCGCAGCGTTACCCGCTTGCTGATTGAGAGTTGCCTAGCGGGAGCTCCCATGGCAAAACCGAGGGATAAGTCCAATCAGGGGCATGATGCAAGGTACTCGTTCGCCGACATCGTACATAGGTCAGCACCCATGCGGGAGGTTATCGACCGCGCCCGACTCGTCAGCCAGAGTGATTATCCTGTTCTAATCACTGGTGAAAGTGGTACGGGAAAAGAGTACTTGTCTCACGCCATTCATCGCGACAGTCTAAGAAGAGGCGGCCCCTTTGTCGCCGTAAACTGCGCGTCGCTCTCGCACTCGCTAGCAGAGAGCGAACTGTTTGGCTATGCCGATGGAGCCTTTACAGGAGCAGTTAGGGGTGGCCGTAAGGGTAAGATAGAGCTCGCTGATGGAGGAACGCTCTTCCTCGACGAGGTAGGTGACTTGCCACTCAGCGCGCAGGCGATGCTCCTGCGGACGCTGCAGGACCATGAGATATCTCGGATCGGCGATACCAAGACCATCTCGATTGACATGCGCGTTATCTGTGCAACCAACAAGGACCTGCGTCAGCTCTGTTCCGAGAAACTGTTTCGCTGGGATCTCTACTATCGATTGGCGGGGATTACACTAACACTCCCGCCGCTGCGGGGTAGAGTCGAGGATCTAGCGCTAATCGCAGAGCACGCGTTGGCTGAGATTAATGCCAGGACAGGCCGCCAGAAGCGTCTCGATCTTGCTGCCATAATGCTGCTCACGGACTACTCGTGGCCGGGGAATATTCGGGAACTGCGCAACATTGTTGAGACATCCCATCTCCTATCCTCGGGAGATGAGATCACCCGCGCTACCATAGCCGATCTTTTGCAGATCCAGGACTACGTTCAGGAGACTCTACACGCCACAGAGCCTAAAGACAAGAAAGGCGAGTTCGCCAGTGTTCTGGAAGAGACAGGGGGAAATGTTTCCAAGGCGGTTCAGTGCGTGGGGATCTCCCGCGCCACTGGATACCGATGGCTGAGAGAGATACAGGGAGACAAGGAGAGAGGCCGCTAGCGGCCTCTCTCTTGCGGTCTCTTGGCTTGTCTCACGAGATGAGACAGTTCGCCTAATTGAGACAAGAAACACTTGGAAACAACAAGAAACGACATAATAACAGCCTGTTGTTGCCGCAAGCAAGCTGGTACAAAGATTGCACAGTACGGCGGTACGGAGTATTCGCACTTGAGCAATTTTCGCGATCGATTGTTTACGAGTTGCGACACGGGGAGGAAGGATACGCGTGTCCATCGATGATGGTGGCTACAAGCTGATTGTTGAGAACGCTCCCAATATGATATGGGTGTCGGGGACAGACGCGAAATGCTATTACTTTAACCGGACGTGGCTGGCTTTCACTGGACGGACTTTGGAGCAGGAACGTGGCGAGGGGTGGACTCAAGGGGTACATCCAGACGACATGGATCGATGTGTATCAATATACCTGAAGGCATTTGAGGAGAGACGGGCATTCGAAATGGAGTACCGCCTCAAGCGCCACGATGGTCAGTATCGGTGGATCAATGACTGCGGTACTCCTCGGTTTCGAGAGCA
>CAYOCI010000095.1:0-12627 GCA_964402415.1 uncultured Clostridia bacterium | reverse complement strand
CAGTTCCCTGTCTAGTTCTCCAATAGACCGCTCGCCATAGCCCTTCTTCGAACGCTGCGCTTCGCGCTCCGCGATCACCGCTGGGCTAGGAGATAATACTACCACATACAGTGGTCGGCCGCGAATCATGTGGACGACCTTGGCGAGCATCGCTCGGCGAGGAGCTGAGCGACGGTGGATTTGCTGGACGCCATGATACCAGTGACAGCAAGAACGCCTGGTCGATCGATCGTCTCTCTGAATGTAGCCATATTCCCGCCTCCTCGAGTTGTTCAGTCGTGCGCTTACCGCCCGCAGTTCCAAGGATCGCAAGGCCACTCTTTCATTCTTTGCCTTCGGTTCATTGAAATTGACATTTCATAGACATAATACTATACTGTCTATTAGTTTACAAACCTTTTGGGAGAGTGTCTAACATGACGATCCCTGATCTATTCTGGGAGTCCTCACTGCAGGAGATCAAGAGCGGCTATGCTGAGGACCAGGACCACTATATCTGCCTGCTCTGCGGCCGGAAGGTCGAAAAAGGGATCATCTACCCCGAGGACGGGGTTCTCTATGACGCCTCACGGTACATTCGTATCCATATTGACCAGGCACATGGCTCAGTCTTTGACGCACTGATCCGGCTGGGCAAGAAGGCCACCGGTCTATCGGAACACCAGAGCCAACTCCTGCAGCTGTTCTATCAGGGCATGAGTGACGCTGAGGTACAGGAGGCCACGGGGATCGGCAGCGCCTCGACTATTCGCAATCATCGTTTTCTGCTCAGGGAGAAGGAGCGTCAGGCCAAGGTCTTCCTGGCCATGATGGAGCTCCTGCATGAACAGGATCGCTCAACCCCTGGGCAGACGACGACCAAGAAGGGAGAGACAACCATGGAACGGGAGCGAAGAAAACAGCTTCTCGAGCGATACAAGGAGGTAGAGGCCCAAGCCGGAGTCTACCAGATCCGCAACACCAAGAACAACCGCGTCTTCATCGGCAGCACGCCAAACCTGAAAACCCTAACGGGCATGCGCGGCCCTCTAGAGCTGGGGATGCACCCCAATCATCTGCTGCAAAGCGAGTGGAAAGAGCACGGCGCAGAAGCGTTTGTCTTCGAAGTGTTGGAGGTTCTGAAGAAGAAGGACGAGCCGCCGTTTGACCTGCGTGACGAGCTTAAGAAGCTCGAGAAGAAGTGGTTGGAGCAGCTGCAGCCCTATGGTGAGCGCGGCTACCACCGACCGTAACAGAGAGAGGTGATCACATGAAGATCGTGGTGATCAACGGGAGCTCCAGAGGCAGAGCCAGCAATACCAACGTCATGGTCAGCGCCCTGCTGCGAGGTGCCCAAAGAGCAGGGGCCGAGACGGTCAACATCCTGCTAGCTGAGAACCAGATCAGCCACTGTACAGGTTGCCACTCGTGCTGGACAGCAACTCCAGGGCAATGCGTTCGAGATGATGATATGCTCAGCGTTCTGGCAGCCATGGCGGGCGCCAGTGTCGTGGTCTTGGCGTCACCGGTGTACTTTGAGAATATCTCTGGCATGCTGAAGACCTTTATGGACCGTCTAACGGTGATTGGCAGTCCTCACACGCGGTCGACCACTCCGGGTGGCGGTGGTGGGGCATCGCTAGATGACTCGCCGATCAAGTTGGTGATGGTCGCCAACTGTGGCTACGCAGATCCATCCGAGTTCGAGGTAATCTCCCATTGGTTCAAGCGAATCTCGCGCAAGCTGCACATGGGCATTGCCGGCGAGATCTACGCGACTCAAGGGAAGTTGTTGACAGCGCCGACCGAAGAGCTGCGGCCGCAAGTACAAGCGTATCTTGGGGCATTGGAGCAAGCGGGCGGAGAGATTGCCACCGACAGAAGACTATCGCCGGCAACGGGTGCGTTACTGGAGAGAGGGATGCTGGCGCAGGGCCATTAAGCCTGAGCGGCTGAGTACCCTTACCAATCAAAGCGGCGCCGATGCCATGGTCGCATATTTCGCGGTGATTTGGGCAAATTGACAGCAAGCAGACTGGAGAAGGAGGCTTGCGTATGGATCGCCGCGTTTATATCAACGGAAAGTTTTATGACCGCTCGTCGCTCACCCCCGAGGAGATGGCTAGCAGTATGCACGCCACGGTGGAACGGGTGGAGAAAGGCCATGACGGTTTGCTGGGAGACCACGAGATCGTCTACTTGAAGATGGAATAAGGCAGGCGCCTCGGCGCCTGCCCTTCTTGTACCCTAGGAGAGATCTCAGGGTACGAGGTGCGAAGTACCCTCTGTGTTCGCTGCCGAAATATAGCAGTGCAAAGAATATTGTCGTTTCATGAATGATAAGAGGTATCAGTCCTGTTTGCATCTAATTAACAGGACGAGGTGAATTGATAATGACTATCAGCGAAAAGATTGTGCAGGTCAGAAAGACCGCTGGCGATCGCCGTCGAGCGATGGAGCGCCGCTTCTACGTGAATGGGAAGTTCTACAACCATCTCGTCAGTAGCCCAGAAGAACTGGCCGGCAAGATCCACGCCACGATTGAGCGCGTGGAACCTGGATTTGATTGCTTGCTGGGCGAGCATGAGATCGTTTACTTGAAGGTGGAATAATGGCAGGCGCCTCGGCGCCTGCCATTATTCCGTTTTGGGTAATGCTGCCCCCAGGACACACTAGAGGTGATGACTAGCGATGGAGAGGAGATTCCCAGCATGTTTGACAAAGAACGCTTACAGAAACTCACCCACCAAGCCATTAGCCGCGCCTTTTTCCAGCGACTGCGCAGCGACCAACCCGACCTTGAGGATCGGCTGCGCCAGATCGTCGCCCACCTGATACCTGAAGACGCGGCTGATTGGCAGCGTGATCGCGAACTGCTGCTCAAGCGTGTTCTGACGGCTGTCAACGAGGATGACCCTGACCAACTGATCAGGGTCGTCAATGAGATCTGCAACTGCGACCCCCACGACCCCAAATGCGTCGACGCCTGCCCGATCGGTGCACTGACCAAGGATCAGGAAGGGCGGTGCACACCTGATCCAGGTCGTTGTGCGGACTGTGCCCTCTGCGTAGACATCTGCCACTCGGGAGCCATGGTCGAGCGCACGGAGTGCCTGCGCCTGGTCGATATGGTCGAGCAGCGCGAGAGCCGCCCGTTGTACGCCATCGTCGCCCCGGCCTTTGCTGGACAGTTCGGTCAGGTTCGTGACGGTCAAGTTCGAGCCGCGCTGCTGCGCCTCGGTTTTTCGGATGTCTATGAGGTTGCCATGGCGGCGGATATCATCACTCTCAGGGAAGCCAAGGAATACGTAGACCGGATCGATCACGGCGAGGACTTCATGATTACCTCCTGCTGCTGTCCGGCGTTCATCAACCTGGTGGAGAAACACCAGCCAGGGTCGACGCACCTGATCTCTGATTCGGTCTCCCCGATGATTGCCATGGGTAGACTGCTGAAGGCCAGGCAGCCGGACTGTCGTGTAGTCTTCATCGGCCCTTGTCTCGCCAAGCGCGCTGAAGCGCGACTTCCTGACTTGCACGACGCCATTGACGGGGTGCTGACCTTCAAAGAGACGGCCTCGCTGCTGGATGCGGCGGGGATCCAGATCAAAGAGCAAGAGGAGGAAGGCCCGCTCGCCGACGCCTCCCATGATGGACGGATCTATGCCCACACCGGCGGCGTCTCCGAAGCCATCGCCCGGGCGATCAAGCAGTTGCGTCCGGGGATGGTGGTCGACGCCGTCAAAGGCAATGGCCTCAAGCAGTGCCGCGAGATCCTGCAGGCAATCGAGGGTGGCGAGCGCAGCGCCAACTTCATGGAAGGGATGGCCTGTCCAGGCGGATGCCTGGGCGGCCCCGGGACCATCGTCAAGGTTGACGCCGCGGTTCCCCACTTGAAAGAGCATGCAGATCAGGCCCCAGCCTTTGCCGCCAGTGAGAACGACCGTGCTGTGCGCTGGATGGATGAGTATGGGGGCAGGGTCAACTTCCACACCAAACATATATAGCAGGAGCCATGTGGTCTGATGATGCCGACCACATGGCTCTTTTCCGTCTCAGCACTGTATCTTCGAAGGGAAGTGTTCCGAGGGCACGTGCCATCAGGAGACTCCCCCCTTTCCCAGTTACCGCATCACTGGACATACTTCTGATCAGCTCGTTTCCCGGCTCGCAGAGACTAGCGGCATCACCCAGGTCCCTGCTATCCCATCATGCAGCCAGGAGCAGTCTTTTGGTTGTTGCTGGCTGGTGCTATCAAGAAAGGATTAGCTGAGGGCGATCACGAATCTCTGATCAGCGTTTCCCGATGGTTGCGCCTGCCTGTACCTTATGTTCTGTGGTGCTGCGCATGGCAGCATGGGAACAAATCCCCACGGCGCAACGTGATATTGGCGTGCATACCTGTAGATGGGAGGAGCGATCAATGGAAGACTACGGACGAGCTGGGCGTATGCGCCTGGTGGCGGTCGTCCTGCTGTTTCTGTTCTTTGGGGGCGGCTTCGTGTACAAATCAGGCTTCTGGAAGCCCCGTTCGCAACCGCGAGTGCAGACAGCAACCAGAGTGCCGGCAACAACGCAGACGGCGGCCGTCGAGCCTGACATGCTGCGCAAAGATGCCAAGTCATTCCTGATCGGCATCGACACCTGGGTAGGGTCTATGCCGCTGTACCTGATCAAGGCGCAGGAGTTCGACAAACAGCTCGACTTCAACCTGGAGATCGCGATGCTGCCCGATGATGTGGACCGGGCCGAACAGCTCGCCAAGGGGACGCTCGACGCCAGCTTGATGACTGTGGACGCTTGGGTCAAGCACCAAGGAACCTTCGGCACCGTGGGGACTGCGATCTTCAAAGGTGACGACAGCTATGGCGCGGACATGCTGATCGTCAACGCCACGAGGATCAAGACGCTCAACGACCTGGGTCAGATCTCCCCCAGTTCGCCACGACGCGCTGTGGCCTTTGTGCAGGACTCCGCCAGCGAGTATTTTCTTCTCTATCTGCTGAGAACGGTTGGCCTCTCGCGGCAGGATGTCACGCTCAAGCCAGTGGCGGATATCGAAGAGGCGATCAGGATGTTCCGGACCGACCAGGTTGATGCCATGGTCGCCTGGGAACCCGAAGCCTCTCAACAGGTGCTGAAGATCCCTAACGCTAAGACGCTGATCAGCAGCAAAGAGGCGGTCAACCTGATCGCTGATGTCGCGCTGGTCTCCAAAGCAGCCCAGGAGAAGCGGCCTGCTGATATCGACAAGTTTACCCGCGCTTGGTTTATGGCTGTCAAGATGCTAATCGAGCAACCCGACCGTGCCCACGAGATCCTCGCTCGGACACTGCCAGAGGACCACGGTCACCCCAGCGTCAGTGAGCTGGCGAGCATGTTCAAGGGGATTCGCCTAACCTCCATCGAGGCCAACCAGGCCTACATGGGGGCGACTGGCCAAGGCGAGATTGCCAATATGATCGCCACCGCTGACAAGGTCTATCGCGAAGCAGGCAAGATGACTGCTCAGCTCAATCCGAGCAGTATGATCGACAAGGCTGTCGTGGTCAAGGCGATGGACGATACCCGCACACGCCTCAGCACGCTCGATCCCGCTGTAACTGGCCTGAAGACGCAGGAGCCCCTAGCCCCCAAAGACCTAGCTAAGCTGGACAAGAGCCAGGTGGATACCGCCACTCAGGAGATAGCCAAGCTGAAGGTGGATCGGCTGTATTTTGATGCCGACAGCACCAAGCTGAGCCCCAACGCTTACCCCATCCTGGATGAGGTCGCGGCCACGCTGCGGAACTTCCCCCAGTACTACCTGGTCATCGAAGGACATGTCAACGGCATGGACACCCCCGAGAACCAAGCGTTTTCACTGGCACGGGCGCAGTCGGTAGTTGACTACCTGCTTACGAAGGGCTTCGGGCCTAACCGCCTGATCGCTCAGGGGTTCGGCGGCAAGAAGCCGGTCTCGCAGACCGATCCCGAACTGAACCGTCGAACGGAGTTCAGGCTGGTGCAGAGCAAGGATCTGCGCTAGGGCGTCAGGATAGATTGTGCCATGCAAACAGCGAACCCGCCAAGCTGATCCACAGCTCGGCGGGTTCGCAGTTTGACCAATGTGTGATCGGATGTTATCCGAGAGAAATGGGCGTTCGGAAGGGTGACGTTCCTTGTGGGCGGGTAATATGCTGTTATTGCAGAGGGTCGAGAGATAGGACCCAATAATGGTACGGGAGGAATTGGCAATGTCAGTCGGAAATACCCCGATCAGCCAGCAAGTCCCTGTCGTCTCTGGTATTAACCCATTCATAGGCAACCTCAACCCCTTCCAGTTCAATAACCCCTTCCTGTTCAACAACCCCTTCATGTTCCAGAACAACCCGTTCTTGTTCAACCAATTCAACCCCTTCCTGTTCAACAACCCCTTCATGTTCCAAAACAACCCGTTCCTGTTCAACCAGTTCAACCCGTTCCTGTTCAACAACCCCTTCGTGTTCCAAAACAACCCGTTCTTATTTGGCCAGAGGCCGTTCTTCTCGCCATTTACTCCATTCCTGCGCTCCGAGACGACGCCCAACGGCTAGCATCTTCGCTGAAGTACCTTGGTCGGTTGTACACATGACGTGAGAAGACCTGTGGACCAATCCGCAGGTCTTCTCACGTCATGCACAATTCTTGCCTACCGAAGGAGTACGAATGCGTGTCAGGAAGGTTAGGGCAACCGTTGCTGAGGTAACTGTATTCCTACTGGAGCGAGCTTCCACAGTGGTGGCACTCGCGAAACCAGGCTGACACGGGCTTGCCGCAAGCCTTGCACCTAAAGCGCTCGGCCGACTCCTGCAGCCACTCGTCCGTTTCGCCAGCCTGAATGCAGCTCAGGTTCCTGCGCAGGTCCACCCCAGCATTGAGGAAACTCTTACACAATCCGCTGACAACAAAGTGCTCTACCCTAGGTTCTGTAGCATTTGCTACAGCTGCACAATCAAATGATACATGCAGATCACTCGGCCCATCCTCAGGGATGGGCCGAGTGTGCATTTGAGGCCGCTTGCGAGCTCAACAGAGGTTGGCATGGCCCTTGCAGTATCGGTCTTCAGATGAAGACAAGGAGGCCGATGCTGTGAAGAAATGGCTAGTTGCGGGTTTGGTTATCGTCTTTGTGGTTGGGCTGGTTGCGGCGCAGTCGCTGCTCAGGCCCGGGAAGGTGCAGGCAGCCGCACCTACCATTCCTGTCAGTGCCCTGACAAATAAACCGTTTTACCTGGATACTACCGTAGCAGGGACCAAGATGAGCCTGATCGCTGTCAAGGCGCTGGATGGAACCGTGCGCACCACACTGAATACCTGCGAGGTCTGCTACCGCTCACCACGGGGTTATTACAAGACCGACGGTGACTACATCGTCTGCCAAAACTGCGGCAATCGGTTTCACATCAACCAGATCCAGGTCAAGCGTGGCGGCTGCAACCCCGTGCCGCTGCAAGAGAGTAAGGTTGAGGGCGACAAGCTAGTCTTCTCTATCGCCGAACTGGAAGGCAAGAAGAAGTACTTCCCGGTTCCCCGTAGCCAGTAGGCCATGAGTGATAGCATGAGAACCATCCAGCTGCGAGTGGTGGGGATGCACTGTCAAGCGTGTGTGGGACGTATCACCAAGCGAACCATGCAGCTAGATGGGGTACAGGACGCCACGGTTGATCTTGACCGCGCTCGCGCAACCATCAAGTTTGATGAACAACAGATCGCTGCCGCAGAGATCAGAGCAGCGATCGCTGAGCTGGGCTATGATGTATCCGAGCAAGGCCGCGTAGCGCTCTGGCCACTGCTGCTCGGGGCGATCGTCTTCTTGCTCCTCAGTGAGTTCCGCGTCGGTAGGACCTTTCTCCCTCAGCTCAGTGCCTCGGGAAGCTATGGTCTTGTCTTCTTGGTCGGCGTGCTCACCTCACTGCACTGCGTCGCCATGTGCGGCGGCTTTGTCTTCAGCCAAGGCTTCAGTCAGAAGGATGCCCTCCTCTTTCAGGGGGCTAGGGTTCTATCGTACACCCTTGTCGGTGCAGCGGCGGGTGCCTTGGGATCGGTGGTCGCCCTCTCGGGGCCGTGGCGGGGTGCGGTGGCTATCCTAGCTGGGGTGTTCATGGCCAGTATGGCGCTCAGAATGATGGGGTTCGTCAGCTTTGGGCTGCCGCACTGGCTGGCACCACGTCTGCCCAAGAGCTCGTTGGTCGCAGGGCTGCTGGCGGGACTGATGCCGTGCGGCCCCCTCAACACCATGCAGATCTACGCCTTGGGTTCGGGCAGTGCGCTGCGCGGAGCGCTGACGATGTTCTTCTTTGCCTTGGGAACCCTGCCGCTCATGGGGCTAGTCAGCCTGCTGGGCTCGATGATCGGGGAGCGCATGAACGCCAAGCTGGCACGCCTCAGCGCAGCGCTTTTGATCGGCATGGGGCTGACCATGGGCATTCAGGGTCTAGCGCTATCCGGCGTTCCTGTCAGACTGAGCTTCGAGCGCCCTGTTGCAGCCACCATGGTCGATCAGAGACAGGTGATCAACATGACGGCCGACTTTGGTTCGTACTCACCTAAGACGTTCATACTCAAAGCGGGCGTGCCCGTGGAGTGGAAGATCAACGTGGTGAACCTCGACGACTGCATCACGCCAATCACCATTCCGGCGCTGAAGGTGGATCGGGCCCTCATGCCGGGCGTCAACACAATCACCTTCACCCCCGAGAAGCAGGGTGATCTGGCCTTTACCTGCTGGATGGGGATGATCCGCGGTGTCTTTAAGGTAAAGGGTTAGCCGCGCTGAAGACCGCCATGGCCTACACAATCTCGTTATCCCGGTAGTTGATCCATATCAGTTTCGTGTACAATAGGTCTAGAACATGCACTCATATCTTGCGGAGGCAATTGGCCATGATGCTACTATGTCTAGCCTCAATGGGCTTCCTACTGGTGTGGCTATCTGGCTTGGTTGCCGACAACCGCTTGGATACTCAAAGCCCACCGCCAGAAAGCCACTGCCCCCACTGCCATCAGCCCATCAATCCGGGCCAGAGCTTCTGCCCTAGTTGCCATACGCGCCTCGGTGAGTGCGGGCAGGGAGCCCAGTATGAGTAACGATAGACGTCGGCGCGACGCCGGGCTGATCATCCTAGCTCTCGCTGTGATCACGTTCCTGCACTACAGTACCGGGCACAGCGGGTACGAGATTCACTATCTTCATCAACGGCTTTACTATATCCCCATCGTGCTGGCGGCTTTCCGGCTGGGGTTGCGGGGCGCCATCGTTACTGCGATCGCTTCGAGCTTCCTGTATGGACCTCGCCTGCTGCTCTATGTCGGGCCGATACCGCCTGAGCTGAGTGACAGCTTCTACGAGCTGGTCATGTTCAACGTTGTCGGCTGGGTAACAGGCCTACTCAGTGAACAGGCTCGCCGTGCACAAAGGGCAGCGCAGGCTGCCCATGACGAGCTTGTCCAGACCAACCGATATCTCCACGATCGCAATCAAGCCCTGGAACGCCTGCAGCGGTATTTGGACAATATCCTTCATTCCATCGCAACTGGGGTGATCACACTCAACCAGCAGGGACAGGTTCTGATGGCCAATCGCGAGGCGCGTCGGATCTTCGTCGTCCCGGATGATTATGCCGAGCCTGCTCTGGACCAACATCTAGCTGGTGATCAGCGCCTGGGTGGGCTGGTGAGAGGGCTGGTCCAGGAAGGACGAGGGTTTACCGAGGAGCTGCCGTGGACCGATCTGTCTGACCAATCAAAGCGGCTTCGCTTCCGTGGGAGCGTCATGCCCCCTCTCGGGGAGGAGCCACGCGGCTTTCTCCTGGTGGTGGACGACGTAACCGAGCTCCACACTCTGACGGAACAGGTCAATCGATCTGAGCGCATGAACGCCTTGGGACAGATGGTAGCGGGCTTGACACACGAGATACGGAATCCCCTAGGGATAATTAGCACGACCTCACAGCTCCTGTTGGAGGATCTTCCGACTAATAGCGATCTGCAGGAAGGACTCGCTATCATCCGCGATGAAGCGAAGCGCCTTAACCAGAACCTCAACCTTTTCCTCGACTTTGCCCGCCCCCGCTCGGTCCATCGGCAGCTGATCCTGCTGGAGAAGCTCGTCGAGGATCTGATCGTCTTGTTCCGTCCGATGCTGAAAGAGCAAGGGGTTCGCTCCTATGTGGAGATTGACCCCAGTCTGAGCGAGATGGCGGTTGACCCTGACCTGCTCAGACAAATCATGGTCAACCTGATCCTCAACGCGATCCAAGCCATGCCCGGCGGCGGCGAGCTGCGCGTTCAGGCCGGCTCTATGGGAGAACGATTGCGATTGACCATCAGCGATACCGGCATCGGTATTAGTGAGGAGCTCTTGGGGCGCATCTTTGACCCGTTCTTCACCACCAAAGAGTCTGGCACCGGCATCGGCCTCTCGGTCGTCCACCGTCTGATTGACGATATGGGTGGGATCATCACTGTTCATAGTCAAAAAGGCCAGGGAGCTACGTTTGATATCTATCTCCCCTTGGTCACAGGAGGCGGCTCTTCCCATGGGTAAGCGCGTTTTGGTGGCTGATGATGAGAGGAACATGCGGTGGGCACTGCAGAAGGCGCTGACCAAAGAGGGTTACTTGGTCGACCTCGCAGAAGATGGTCAGGCAGCGCTGGAGAGAGTACGAACGGCACTCCCCGATCTGGTGATCCTAGACTACAAAATGCCGAAGATGGATGGCCTGGCGGTGCTGAAGGAACTGAGAGAGAACTCCCCCGACCTTCCCGTCATCATGCTCACAGCCCACGGTTCCATTGATCACGCCGTGATGGCGATTCAGGCCGGGGCCAGTGACTACATGACCAAACCCTTTGAACTCGACGAGCTCAAGGCTCGCGTCATCAAGGCTCTACAGCTCTCTAAGCTAACCCAAGAAGTGCACTACCTCCGTTCCGCATTGAGAGACCACCATGGCCGGACGCTCGTGGGTGACAGCACTGCCATGCAGTCTGTGCTGCAGATGGTGCAGCAGGTGGCACCCAGCTCTGCGCCCGTTCTGATCACGGGCGAGACGGGCACCGGAAAAGAACTGATCGCACGCGCCATCCATTCGCTAAGCCCGCGCGAACGTCAAGCCCTGATTGCGGTCAACTGCGGCGCGTTGCCCGAAAACCTGCTTGAGAGTGAACTGTTCGGCTACGAGAAGGGTGCCTTCACCGGGGCGGCCGCGCGCAAACCTGGTCGTCTAGAACTGGCAGATGGGGGCACGCTCTTCCTCGATGAGATCGGTGACATGCCGCTCAGTATGCAGGTGAAGCTTCTGAGAGTGCTGCAGGAACATGAGTTTGAGCGGGTGGGTGGCACTCAAACCGTGAAGGTGGACTTCCGTGTCGTGTCCGCCACTCACCGTAATCTCAAGGACCAGATCGCCAAAAGCCTCTTTCGCGAGGACCTCTACTATCGCCTCAGCGTTATACCGATCCAGCTACCCTCCCTTCGGGAACGGACGGCTGACATTCCGCTGCTCGTGGAGCACTTTGTTCAGAGGTTCAGCCCAGGTAGAAAACCACCGGCAGTCGCCACTTCGGCCATGGCGTCCCTTAGCCGCTACCCATGGCCTGGCAATATCCGTGAGCTCGAGAACGTCGTTGAACGCGCGGTGATCTTGGCGGGCGCCGGGCAGATCGACCTCATCCATCTGCCCCAGGAGATCGCGGGTGCCAAGCAGATGGTTTCGGATGAGTTCGTTCTTCCTGAGGAAGGCGTACAGTTAGAAGGGGTGGAGAAAAGCCTCATCAGACAGGCGCTGCGACGTACCGACGGTAACCAGACCAAGGCGGCTACTTTGCTCGGCATCAGTCGTCCTACATTGATCTACCGCATGGAGAAATATGGCCTTTAGCCTGATCATCGCTCTGTCGGTATGGCGCCGGCGGAGCACCATAGGAGGTGAGAAGCAGTGGGTTGGTTGAAAGATTTCCTCGATCGACTGGCCAACGCTAGCCAGAAGGAGTTTGGCAACGATCGTCTCGATTGCTGTAAGAATGATCTGCACGACCAGCAAGCGAAGCCATCTGCAGGGAAAGCTAAGCCATAGGGTCCCGACATAAGGAAAGCCGCCGCATCCCGAGGGTGCGGCGGCTGATCGTTACCCAGCAAAACGTCACGTGGCCTGCCCACGCAGCTCAGACGGAGTTCCCGTTGGATGCCGGTCTGGCATCGCGATCCCATCTCTGTACCAGGCCTGTACTGAACAGCGAAACGACGTCCAGCAAAGCATAGAAACGTAAGCTATGTTCCACGCTAAAGAAGGCGGAAAACACCATGAGTGATGTCATAGATTCAGGTACTGGACAATGGTACATGCGCTGTAACCGGCAAGACGGAGATCGTGGACGCAGAAGCTAAGAAGTTTGAGCAGAAGGACCCGGCCTATCTGTGCCGTTGCGGGTTGTCAAGCACGATGCACTACTGCGATAGTTCCCATGAAGGGAAGCTAGAGAGTAGCCCGCGAGCCAAATAGTACCCATGGCACTTAGCCTCAGCCCCGATCGCTGGCCATGGGATGATCGGGTTTTCTGAACGCAATATCTTGGCGACAAACAGCGGTGACCACCCCATTTGCGAATGGAGTGGCCACCGCTGTT
>CAYOCI010000094.1:0-12679 GCA_964402415.1 uncultured Clostridia bacterium | reverse complement strand
GTATTGTCCGATCTGGGCATACTCGGTGAGGCCGGTTGCCGCGATATCATCTCGATCATCTTGTATCTGCTGGATTCCTATGGGCCCGATGAGAGCTTGGTGCAGCTGCACCACCTACAGTCAATCTACAAAGCGGTCCGTGAGCACTACGAGAAGACTCAGGAAAAGGGACCATCGTTCGACGAAAAGGCCATCGAGCAACGCGTTCGACGCGCGGTCGGTGCTGCCCTGCATAATATCGCTGCCCTCGGCATCGAAGATTACGGCCATATGCAGTTTAACAACTACGCCAACAAGCTGTTTGATTTCTCCGAGGTCCGAAATGAGATGCGCTATCTGCGCCAGGAGTCGCCGTACCATGGCAAGATCAATGTGAAGAAGTTCCTGGAGGCACTATTAATCGAGGTTCAGCAACAGGCAAGGGACTAGACCTGACAGGTCTGGTCCCTTCTTCCTTTCCACCAGAAACCTACGAAAAGAATGCCCCACAGAAGGAATGTTGCAGTATAATGACGAATATAGGATGCCAGATTTGGCGTGTCTGAAGGGGGTGAAAGGTGCCATTTGATTGTTTGTGTCACTAAAATGGATAGAAGTAGAATTCGAGGAGGAGAAATCATGAAGAAGACTTTCAGCGCGCTTGTTGTCTTAGCACTGGCCCTCACCATGATCCTCAGCGGCTGCAACAACACTCCGGCTCCATCCGCCCAACCCGGTGGGACAACCCCGGCTCCTAAGAACTATCAGCTGATCCTCGCCACCGGTGGCACCGCAGGTACCTACTATCCGCTCGGTGGTGCCATGGCTCAGATCTTCAACTCCAAGATCAAGGGCGTCAACATGACCGCTCAGGCCACTGGCGCATCGGTTGAGAACCTGAAGCTGGTCCAGAAGGGCGACGCGGATCTCGCCATGACCCAGAATGATATCGCCGACTACTCCAAGAACGGTACCGAAGCCTTCAAAGAGAAGCTCCCCGATATCCGTGGTATCGCCACCCTGTATCCTGAAGTCATCCAGATCATCGTCCCGGCCGATAGCCCGATCAAGACCATCGCCGACATGAAGGGCAAGAAGGTCTCCGTGGGCGCTCCTGGTTCCGGCAACGAAGCCAACGCTCGTCAGATCCTCGAGGTCTTTGGCCTAACCTACAACGATATCGACGAACTGCTCCTCTCCTATGCCGAGTCCGCTGATCAATTCAAAGACAAGTTGATCGATGCTATCTTCTTCACGACTGGTATGCCCAACTCCGCTATCCAGGATATGACCACCGCTCGTCCGATCAAGATCCTCAACCTGGATGCCGAGACCGTAAAGAAGATCCAAGCCAAGTATCCGTTCTATGAAGCTCTGACCATTCCCAAGGGCACCTACAAAGGCATGGATACCGATATTACCACCGTCACCGTCCAGGCCATTCTCACTGTCGGCGCCAAGGCTGACAACGACCTGGTCTACAACCTGACCAAGACCTTGATCGAGAACGCCACCGAGCTGGCCGGCGCCAACGCCAAGGCTAAGGTTCTCGAGGCGGCTATCAAGGAGAAGAACACCATCAAGGGCATCACCATTCCTCTCCACCCCGGCGCCATCAAGTACTATGAAGAGAAGGGCTTTACCGTTAAGAAGTAAATCCTCATAGTGCGCTTTAAGGGAGGCAGAACCGCGTGGGGCTGATCCCCACGCGGTTCGTTATTTATGCGTAAGTCCTGGCTATGGATCGCTTTCCTCGGTATCGCAATCATTCTGCTTGTGAATATCCCCTGCATCCAGTCACTTGAGATCTCCGACCGCAAGACCGGACAGGTGCTGGCCCTAGCTCCAGTACACGTCGGGGAACGATTTACCATCAGCTTCACGCATTCCATTGCCAAGACCCCGGTAGATGAGATCTTCGTTATTGCTCCCGGGCGGGAGTTGATCGTCACCGAGACGATCTATGAATCATTTGGAGCGGGCCTTCCCTTTGACACGGAAAACGCCGAACAGCACCTGATTACAGAGAATGGCAAGTACCGCTTGACGAATCTGGACCGCCATTTACCCGAGTTCCTAATGGCTGTGGGAACGGTGGCCAATCACCAGTTGCTGATCAACGGAAAACAGATCCCGTTTGTGCAGTTTGCTCAGCCTGGTCAGTCTGTCCGTATCCGAATACGAATGCAATCGCCCATGGCCTATCTTCTTACCAAGAGTCTCGGCATGATCTAGCAGCAATTATCTAGTATGGTCGTGGCTTCCGGGCACTGGCCCAAATATGCAGCAAGCATGAAAGGGGGACTAATGTGGCAGACAAAGACAAGGAGTTCAACCTAGATCAAGTAGAGCGCGTCGACCAGCAAGAGATCGATGAGATATTAGCCAAGTACGACAAGGAATCTGCCTATCGTCACTTCAGCGGCCCAATGGGCAAGATCGTCGCCGCCCTCTGTATCGCCTTCTCCGTTTTCCAGCTCTACACGGCGATTTTTGGGGTGCTGCCTGCACAGTTACAGCGCTCCGCTCACCTGGCCTTTGCCCTCGGGCTGGTCTTCATCCTTTATCCGATCACTCCCAACCAGCGCAAGAACCCTAACATGTATCTGCTCGCTCTTGATATGGTCTTGGCCTTTCTAGGCGCCTTCTGTTCGATGTATCTATTCGTCAACTTCAAAGAGATCGCCATGCGCGCTGGTGAAGCCACCATGCTCGACCTGACCATGGGTGGTATCGTCATCCTTTTGGTGCTCGAAGCTACCCGCCGCGTGGTCGGCATGCCGATCGTCATCATCGCCTCAGCCTTCTTGGCCTATGGCTACTTCGGCCGCTACATGCCAGGCTTCCTGCAGCACCGTGGCTTCTCCGTCGAACGTATCATCAGTCATATGTATCTGACCACCGAAGGGATTATCGGTATCCCCTTGGGGGTATCCTCGACCTTTATCTTCCTCTTCATGCTCTTTGGCGCATTCCTGGAGCGCACGGGAATTGGTGAGTTCTTTATCGAGCTGGCCAATGCCATCGCTGGCAAGCAGCCCGGTGGTCCTGCCAAAGTTGCCGTCATCACCAGTGCCCTTGAAGGTACCGTCTCCGGGAGCTCAGTGGCCAACACGGTCGGTTCGGGCAGCTTCACCATCCCGATGATGAAGAAGCTTGGCTACAAACCTGAGTTTGCTGCCGCGGTCGAGGCCGCTGCCTCCACTGGCGGTCAGATCATGCCGCCGATCATGGGCGCGGCTGCCTTCTTGATGGCCGAGTTCATCGGTCTGCCCTATGGCACCATCGCTCTCGCCGCCGTTATACCCGCCCTGCTCTACTTCACAGGTATCTACATTGAGGTCCATCTCGAAGCCCGCAAGCTCGGGCTCCGTGGCCTGCCAGCCGATCAGATCCCCAAGTTTGGCACCATCATGAAGAAGAAAGGCCACCTCTTCCTGCCGCTGATCGGTATCATCTACTTCCTGACCGAAGGTGCTACCCCAACTAAGGCCGCACTGGCCGGTATCCTGCTTTCGATCGTAGCCGCCGCGTTTAAGAAGGAAACCCGACTCTCCATCGGCGACATCCTCGGTGGCCTGGAAGCTGGTGCACGATCCGCTCTTGGTGTCGCAGTCGCCACCGCTTCGGCTGGTATGATCGTCGGTACCGTCACTCTGACGGGCTTAGGCCTGAAGATGGCCAATGGTCTGATTGACCTCGCCGGCGGCAATCTGCTGATGACCATGTTCTTCACTATGATCGCCTCGCTCATCCTCGGTATGGGTGCGCCGACCACCGCCAACTACGTCATCACCTCGACGATTGCTGCGCCCGCGCTGGTGAAGCTGGGGGTGCCCCTCTTGGCTGCCCACATGTTCGTCTTCTACTTCGGTATCGTCGCCGATATCACTCCGCCTGTGGCGCTGGCAGCCTTCGCGGGTGCGGGTATCGCCAAGTCTGACCCGATGAAGACCGGCTTCCAGGCGACCAAGCTGGCCATCGCGGCCTTCCTTATCCCTTACATGTTTGTGCTCGCGCCGGAGCTACTACTGATCAATGTCACGTTCCTCGGCGCTACCCGGGTCATCATCGGTGCGCTGATCGGTATGGCCGGCATTGGCGCAGCCGTGGAAGGCTTCCTCTATACCAACCTGAAGTGGTGGGAGCGCATCGCGATGTTTATCGGTGGTCTTTGTTTGATCGAGCCAGGTCTACTTACCGACGTGATCGGTCTTGCCTTGGTCGGTGGCGTCGCGTTCCTGCAGTGGACCCAGTCCAAGAAGAACCCCGCAAACCAGGTCTCCGCTTAGTAAGTGACGTGCTCGGAAAGACGGCGGTATCAACCCGCCGTCTTTCCTTTTGTCTGGCAAGTCGCTCACTGTGGAAAGATACCATATCAGGGAGTGCAGGATTTGCGCCTATCATGACGAAGAACCTTATTAGGACTAATGGCTTGTGCCAATGTGTGATCTCCGTTATAATTGGATTGGCATTTTAGTACGGTACAGTGAACAGGAGGAACATTCATGCTCTCGGAGAAACTGTTGGATTTCCTACAGACCACCGGCTTTACCAATCTCGATCTGAAGTCGCTGATCATGCTGGGTGTCGGCGCCCTGCTGGTCTATCTGGCAGTCGCCAAGGAGTACGAACCGACGCTGCTGCTACCCATGGGCTTCGGCTGTATTTTGGTCAATATTCCCTTGGCTGGCCTAATGGAACCAGGGGTCGGCTTGCTCTATTGGCTTAACCAGGGCGTAGTACACGATATCTACCCTCCGCTGATCTTTATCGGTATCGGTGCGATGATGGACTTTGGTCCGCTACTCGCCAACCCCGGACTGTTCATCCTCGGTGCCGCTGGTCAGGTCGGTATCTTTACCACCTTCCTCGGTGCTCTGGCACTGGGCTTTCCGATCAATGAGGCAGGCGCGATCGGCATCATCGGCGCCGCTGACGGCCCGACCTCGGTCTTTGCGGCCAATATCTTGGCACCGCGCCTCTTGGGTCCCATCACCGTGGCCGCCTTCTCCTATATGTCCCTGATCCCGATCATCCAGCCTCCCGTTATGAGGGCCCTGACCACCAAAGCAGAGCGCGGAATCATTATGACGCAGTTGCGACCAGTCTCCCGGTTTGAGAAGTTAGCCTTCCCTATCGCCGTTACCATCGTGATTGGTCTAGTGGTCCCGACCTCCATGGTCCTCATTGGCCCACTGATGCTCGGCAACCTCTTTAGGGAGTGTGGTGTGGTTGATCGTCTGAGCAAGACCGCCCAGAATGAGCTGACGAATATCGCCACGATCTTCCTCGGCATCTCCGTTGGCGGTGCCATGACCGGCGAAGCTTTCGTCAACTTCAATACCCTGATGATCCTGGTCCTTGGCTTCATCGCATTCATCATGGGCAGTGCCAGTGGCGTGCTGTTCGCCAAGCTGATGAACCTCTTCATGAGGAACAAGATCAACCCTCTGATCGGTTCAGCCGGTATCAGCGCCATGCCCATGGCTGCGCGTGTCTCCCACAAGCTAGGTCTAGAGGAGAACCCCCACAACTTCCTGATCATGCACGCCATGGCAGCCAACGTTGCCGGTCAGATCGCCTCGCCGATCGCGGCCGCTGTGGTCATCGCCATGTTGCAGAAGTAGCCAGTTTTCGTATGCTAAGCGCCCTGCGGCTCGCCGCAGGGCGCTTTCATATGCTGTTACAGCTCTCACTATTTAGGTGTAGGTTGACCATCGGTCTCCCGCCACTCCAAGCGGTTTCGCGGAAGGATTAGAGTAAAGGTCGTGTCACCTCGGCGGCTGGTCAAGCGCACCTCGCCGCCGAGGCTCTTGATAATGGACTGGACGTGAGTAAGCCCAATACCGGTCGACTGCATGCCGCTGCCGGCAAACTTCGTGGTATAGCCGGGGGCGAAGATGATCTGCTGATCTGCCTCCGGAATCCCCTCACCCGTGTCATGCACCAGGACGAAGATATGCCAACCGATCAGATAGCTTTTGATCGTGATGGTCCCTTCATGGTCGCTGGCTTCAACGGCGTTGGAGACCAAATTGTTCAATACCGAGATTAGCGAGTGATATTGGGCAGTGCGGAAGCGGTAATCGAGCTCAGTTTCGAAGTGAATCTCCTTGCCCTGCTTCGCGGCGTACGACGAGTTGGTGGCGATCACGATCTTAACCAACTCATCCAACGCAATTACCTCGCCCTGATCGCCAACCTCGATCAACTTATCGATCCCCGAGATGATGCGCTGATAATCCTTCTTGATCTCATGGATATCCTTGGCGACGTCCAACGCTTGCTGGGCCAACCGATTGCCACCAGCGCCTATCTGGGGCGCCAGTTGCTTCAGCTCACGGTAGAGGGCGTAGCCCTTGGCCATGGTGTTCTCGATATCGCCCGATGACTTGCGCAGGAAGAAAGCTTCCGTATAGAGCCCTGTGAGCAAGAGCAGAAGTTCCTCATACTTGGCGCGCTCTTGCTGGTTGAGCTGCTCCTCCTGCTGACGGCGAATCATGTAATACAGCCCGCCCACCATGAAGGTTCGAAGTATGGCGACTACTGCGAGACTTCCCAGAACCATCGCCAGACTATCGTCAAGCAGCAGCTCTTTGCGTAAGATAAGCTCAAGGACATTGGGGATGAAGTCGCTGATCCAGATCAGGGCACCGGTATGGAGGGGGTTGCCAAAATGGCTGCGCGCCGAGGAGTAATGGAGAATCGCGGCAGCAAAGAGATAGTAGGCCACTGTGGGCCAGTTGATCAGGATCACGCGCTCCAAGACCGGCAGTATAGGGCGGAAATTCCACTCCAGGAGCGCTCGCACCAGAATGGTTGCCACCCCGGAAGCCGCAGCGACCGCGAAGATAGAGACGTCCGTCCAGAACAAGACGGCAAAGGCAAAGGCGGCTACACCTAAGCCGAAGCGAAAGGTGCCGCCAAAGGGATTAATGCGGACCTCATTGAGAAGTGCCACGAGCACCGCGGTCAAGAACAGAGTTCGCCACTGCTGTGCGCGTTGTTTTCGATTCTCCTGTTTTCCCTTTTTGCCCTGTGGTCTTGCAGTCATGAAGCCACCTCATCTCGACCTGAGTCAACCGCCTGAGTTATCCGTCATCCTTCTGAAGAACACGGGGTATCATCCGCTGTGGCGCCCGCCTGGCGCAGCATGACTAACTAACATGAAGATGCCCGCAGTGGGGTCAACCATCTGCAACGTGGACCGTTTCATCCTCTGTGGTTCTGCCAAAGCAGTGGCATTGGGAACTAACATATCAAAAAGAGAGACCACCCGATAGGCGGTCTACTCTTCTACTCCGACATAGGCTTGTCCGATCAAAGGCTTACTTTCTTACTTCCTGCTTGAAAAGGTCGTCCTTCACGGCTCCGCACTTGGGGCACTTGCCAGGCTTGCAGCGTGCCTCGAGAGTCTCTCCGCACTTAGCGCAAACAAATACTGCCATTCTCTCACACACCTCCTCGGTCGAGAGTGTGCATCTCCACCGGCCGCCTGTCCACTCGCCGCAGAGACGTGGTGGACCACATGTAATCTACTTTCTTCCTGAGACGCGGTATCTCCTTCTACCAGCCTCGCTTTCCTCGTCGATTCTGAGCCCTTCTAAGCGAAGCAGCTCCGCCTTCTGCTGCAGACCACCGCCAAATCCACCCAGAGAACCATCGTGGGCCAGGACACGATGGCAGGGAACAACCAAACAGAGTCGGTTGCTGGCCATCACTCCTCCCACCGCTCGAGCTCCACGCGGGCTGCCGCAACGTGCCGCGACGGAACCATACGTCTCAGTCATTCCTTTGGGGATGTCATGCACAAGCTCGCTGATCTTCTGCTGAAAGGGCGTCAAACCATCGTAGTCCAGGGGTAGGTCGCTGAGGCCCGCTCTCCCTTGGGCGTAGTCAACGAAGCGCTGTACGACACTCTCCAGGCGAACTGGATCGTGGATCAGCGGTTGACGACCAAGATCCTGAAGTTGCTCCCATGCCTGATCACGGCTGGACTGCGGCAGCGTCACCCGAAAGAGCCCGTGCTCGGTCGCCGCAATTCCTATGTAGCCTAAGTCTGTCTCTGCAATCGCGTAATACATAGCTTCCTCCATACTATTCCAAGAGTCTCTCGTCCCTAGTCCCTCGCCCCCAGCGGGGATCGAGAGGTGCAGCTCTTTGGTGATGGGTCTCTGCTGGGGACCAACACCCCGAATGATAGCCTGGGAGAGTTGGCATCGTAGCCGAGCGGCCATGTCTCGCCGATAGCGCTCCCGATAAACTGGGAGGGGCTGCGCGCGGGCGTCGTAGATAGTCTCACGAGGGGCGAGGGACGAGGGGCTAGGGGCTCCGCAGCTGTCCTCGTCCCATCAACTCAGTTGCAGCGAGCACGCTACTCTGAACGTCGCGCTGCAGCGGGTTGGCGATCAGGATATCGGCACCGGCATGGATCGCCATGGCTGCATAAGCAGAATTGAGTGACGATCTCTGCTTTCGACCCACCGACACTCCGCTGACACCGAATAGAGTATAGAGGCCCAGTTCACTGTGAACCAGGCGTGATAGTTGTAGAGTCTGCTCCAGGTCGTGAACGCCGCCTGCGGCGGTATGCGCTAGACAATCGATCACCAGGTCCTGTGGCCGCAAGCCAAGCTGCAGTGCCCTAGCCAAGACCCTTCTGACTGAGCCTAGCGTCCTCTGCAGGTCCCGGCTGACTCCTGCTTCATCTTGAGGGAGAACGATGACCATGGCTCCATAGCGTCTTGCCAGAGGTAGAAGGTGAGCCATGCCCTCCTCTGTGGCGTCAACCGCATTGAGTAAGGGCCGTCCGCTCACAGTCTGTAAAGCATGCTCCATGACCTCAGGATCGCTGGACTGGATCGCCAGAGGTAGCGACACGGTCTGCTGCACCGTGGCTATGGCCAGCTCCATGGCAGGGCGCTCCTCCACACCGGGGGCAAAAACGCCAATATTGATCCCCTGAGCACCCGCGCTACGCTGCTCCACCGCCTCATCCATGATCGGCAACCGTTCCCCCTGGATCAGCGCCCGGCGCAGGTCGGACCGATAGAAAGCACTGAAACGCTCACTAATTAGGATCGGCGGTGCTTGGTGGCCAACGGTTAGGAGACTGGTGCGGCTGGCAAGAAACCCGTCACCGCAGTTTGGTATGGCGGGCAAGGGACCGATGGAGCGGCTGGTGGCCGCTATCAGTCGCGTGTAATCCGGACTGCTCCCGCAACAGCTACCCATGATCCGCACACCGAGGGCCGCGAAGCCATCCACAGCCTCGGCCATCATCTCGGGTGTGACCGGGTAGGCAAGCGCACCAACCTCGCCTGGTTTGGGTAGACCGGCGTTGGGCTGCACGATGAGCGGCAGAGAGCTGACGACTGACATCCGCTCCAAAACCGCTACGAGGTGCGTGGGACCTTCCGAACAGTTCGCCCCGATCAGATCAACGTCGAGCCCACAGAGCACGGCAGCAGCGGTCACAGCGGGCGTCCCTGACAGTGTCCGCAGTTCGCCGTCGAAGGTGAGCTGCGCCGCGATCGGAAGGTCGCAGACCTGGCGGGCCGCGACCACCGCAGCTTTTAGCTCGCTAATATCCATCATGGTTTCGAGACTGATCAGATCAGCGCCCGCACAAACTCCAGCCTCGATCTGCTGACGGAACCCTTCGACCAATGAGGCGAAGGTGATCTCCTCATCGATGCCCAGCCGCAGTCCGGTTGGACCGACTGAGAGGGCAACCAAAGCGCGCCCCGCGGCGGCCTGCCTCGCCAAAGTCACGCCACGATGGACGAGGTCCTTGACCTGATCAGCTAGTCCGTGGCTACCCAGCCGGAAGCGGTTGGCACCAAAGGTGTTGGTGCTGATAATGTCAGCTCCAGCTCCGATATAGCGCTCATGGATCTGGCGAACCATCTCGGGTTGCTCGCGATTGGCCAACTCCAGGCACTGGCCGATGGTGAGGCCCGAACGCATCAGTTCAGTCCCCATCGCCCCATCCATGACCAAGATGCGATTGGCCAAGAGATCGCGAAACGCTCTGCGGTCCATAGAGACCTCCTTTCATCCAGCCATCAGCAGTTTGGATAGCCACAACCCCAGATGGCTCACTTGGGGGAAGCACCTCTACGAACTGAGGTGCTTCCCTGGGTCTCCAGATCTTCTGCGGGCTGTGGACTGTGGACACGGGGCATTATCTCACCAGCCGATCTTCCCAGACATCCTGCAGTATCTCGACAACTCGCTCACAGACAACGGCATAGATACGCTCGCCCTTCTCCGCGGTCGCCAGGCGGGCATCGCCTGACAAGGCGTCGGGATAGGAGTAGCGGGCGATCTCAGGGGCTTTGATGGTGGTGATCAGCTTGGGCCAATAGACCCCAGCCTTGCTCATATCCACCAGCGAAGCATCCAAGGCTAGAACCGTCGAGGTTTCATCCTCACCAGCGTGCCCTTGGCCTTCGCAGATCTCGAGGATCTCCCTCGCAAAGTGCAACCACCAGTTGATCAGGACCACCTTAACCCCCTGTCCAGCGATGCGGTCGGCAGCCAGAGAGAGGGCGGGGACATTACCACCATGGCCATTGAGGAGCACGACGGTCTTGATCCCCCACTTCACCCAGGAGAGGGCCACCTCACTGACATAAGCAGCCATGACCTCACCAGAGACGTGTACGGTGCCGGGGAAGTAGGACAGATCCTTGGAGTAACCGTAGGGGATAGCGGGAGCCACCAAGACCTTGTCCCCCACTCTGGCGTCGACGTCGCGGGCGATGCGCTCGGGGATGATCACGTCAGTACTGAGCGGGCAGTGACGCCCGTGAGCTTCGACACTGCCGATCGGCAGGATGACGGTATCGATGGTCCGGATGGCATCTCTAAAGCCATCGGTGGATAAGCGACCCAATAACATGTAAATCCCTCCTACGAATGGATATGTGTCAGAATTCCGCACGGAGGACGCGATCACCTGCTAGAGAGCCCTTAGTCACTGGTCCCTAGTTGGGTACCGAAAATGCGACCGCAGCCCGGCAGTCAGCCAAACGGTGTCGGACGAGATGACTGGCACAACGGGGGCAGCAACAACAGCCGTGCTGAGACTCAGTAGCAGTATTGATACACAGAGGCTCCACCGCGCGGTGGAGCCTCGTTACGCCTCTGGCTGTTGCTTCTTCCGCGTAGCGACCACGTCGCGAAGATAACCGACCAGAATGATTAGCTCGTCGATGTAGGGGATTGGGTCAGGCAACAGTAGGTTGATGACGAAAGCCAGCAGCTTCAGGCGCCGTGGGAAGAACCAGGTGATCACTGCAAAGACCAGCCACCACAGGATGACCATGACCTTCCTCCTTCGCACACAAATCAATAGATAGAACCGTCCCCAATATTCACTCCTGGGAGTAGTGCTCAACCAACTCTGGATAGCTTGCTAGCTCCAGTATCCCCTGGGGTGTGAGAGCGTAGACGCCACGGCGGACACGTTCGAACCAGCCATAGACATTATCGTAGAGAATGGTGGTCGTCTTCTCCCCTGTCCCTAGCTCACGCAGACGCTTGGTGGAGAGGGCACCATGTTGCTTCAAACAGGCCGCGATCTGAATGGCGTTCTCGCGATAGGCGGTAACCAGCTTGCGCTTGCTGCTGCCCGCCGTATTGTAGTCAGCCGATCTTAGCTGCACCTCGCGGATAATGGCCGTGTAATCGCGATTGCGCCGTCGCAAGTCAAACGGCTGGGGATGGAAGACTACCTCCACGCGGGGGTGTGGACCTAGGGCCACAAAGATCAGCCCCAACTCCAGTCGGCGCAGCAGCAGGCGCTGCCCTTGCCACTCCTTGCTCCGCATCCCCTTCTTCGGTCGTGGCAGCACCACATAGACCGCTGCTGTCGCGCGCTGGCGCTTGGCCGCCTGAATGAGCAGCGAGGCGTTGAAATGCAGCTTGAACTCCAGCGCTACCATCTCCTCGCCCTTGACCGCCACCATATCGCAGCCATTCACCTCACTGCGCACCGTATATCCTTGCGCGGTCAGGAAATCCGAGACCGGCCGGTGCAGATCGGTCTCCCGCCATAGAGCCTTTGCCATGGTTTCACCTCTTCTGTGCCCCGCATCCCTCGCCCCTCGCTCCTCGTGAGGCCGTCGAGAATAGCGAGCGCAGCATGACGGCCCCTCTACAACTAGGAACGAACCGCAACCCGTAGGGGCGCTGCCATGCTGCGCCCGCGGTGCCTAACGGTCCGCGGTACGTGTCTCATGGGGTTCTGGCCTTTTCAACAGTCACCATCTCAACCTGCCCCCCGTCCGCCGCGGCCCACGGAAAAGTAGCCGGCTCGATCAAAGGGCGGGTGGTGCGGGTGGAGTGAACGTTCGAAGCCAACTCCATTCAAGGAGCGAAGGCGGGCGAAGGAATCGGAACGGCCACGAATCGCGACCACGGACATTACATCACAGGCAGATGGGCTAAGCCCGCAGAGGAGCCACAATGGATTACTACCACGCGATATTGGCCGTTCCCGAGCCTGAATGAGCTCCTACCTTATGGCTTCTAGTGAACGACCCCTCCCACCAAGGCCTTCATAGCAGCCCGTGATCCCAAAGGGCCAGCGACGCAGTCGCTGGCCCTTCTCTCCGTACTCCTAACACCCTCGCACCCCTACTTCGCCGCCCACTCGATGCCGAGTTCCTGCAGCTTGGCTAGGGTCGGG
>CAYOCI010000093.1:0-12748 GCA_964402415.1 uncultured Clostridia bacterium | reverse complement strand
GTTTCGATAACCGCCCCATGAAACCCTGCCTACGAAAGATCATGATCCGTGACCGTGCCTTATATCGTACTACTTACTGCGGGCTGGGAGGTCATCGCTGCGTGAGCTGCAGCCAGTCGAGCGACGGGCACTCGGTACGGAGAACAGCTGACATAGTTCAGCCCTACGGCATGGCAGAAGGCGATGCTTTGCGGGTCACCGCCGTGTTCGCCACAGATGCCTAGCTTCAGCTTCTCCTTGACCCCACGCCCCAGCTCGACAGCCATGGTCATCAATCTGCCCACGCCTTCGCGATCAATGACAGCGAATGGGTTTTCCTTAAGGATACCCATATGCAGATAGTGATGCAGGAACTTGCCCTCGGCGTCATCCCGCGAGAAGCCAAACACGGTCTGGGTCAGATCATTGGTGCCAAAAGAGAAAAAATCGGCGTGTCGGGCAATCCCATCTGCGACGACGCAGGCCCGTGGCAACTCGATCATGGTGCCGATCGGACAGTCGAAGCTTACTCCTGTTTCCTGGCAGACCTCTTGATAAACGCGTGTTGTCATCTGGCGCATCAGATCAAGCTCGTTGGGTTCGCCCACCAGGGGGATCATGATCTCCGGAGTCACAGCGCGCTTCTCCTTCACCAACTGCGCTGCCGCCTGGCAGATGGCCCGAACCTGCATCTCATAGATCTCAGGATAGACCATGCCCAAGCGGCAGCCGCGATGGCCGAGCATGGGGTTATGCTCTTGCAGAGCACGCACCTTCCTTAGCAGAACGCTGCGTCGATGTAGAAGTACTGGATCGGCGGCCTTAAAGAACAGATCCACGCCCTCACGGATGATCTCATCGTCATGAGGTAAGAACTCATGCAACGGCGGGTCCAGCAGGCGAATGGTGACCGGAAGTCCATCCATGATGCGCAGAATGTGGTAGAAGTCATCCCGTTGGATGGGTAGCAGTCTGGCCAAGGCTGCCTTGCGTTCTTCAGCAGTCTCCGCCAGGATCATCTCCTGCACGATCGGACGACGGTCAGACTCCATGAACATATGCTCTGTCCGGCAGAGTCCGATCCCCTTGGCGCCCAGCTCTCTCGCCTTGGCAGCATCCACTGGATTATCGGCGTTGGCACGCACCTGCAGTCTACTCACTGCGTCGGCCCACTCGAGCATCATCACCAGCTCGTCGCTAAGATCGGGACTGACCAGAGGGATCTCGCCTAGTATGATCCGACCAGTGGAACCGTCGATTGAGACTACGTCTCCTTCAGCGATCACCAGGTCACCCACCTGAGCGCGCTTGCCGACAAGATCGATGCGCAGAGCATCACAACCGCAGACACAGGGCTTGCCCCACCCGCGCATCACCACTGCCGCATGGCTGGTCATACCGCCGTGACTGGTAACAACCCCTTGCGCCGCTGCCATCCCTTGAATATCTTCTGGCGAGGTCTCAGGACGCATCAAGATCGCCTTCACGCCTCGACCTGCCATCTCCTGTGCTAACTCAGGATCGAACACCGCCTGCCCGGTTGCGGCTCCCGGCGATGCCGGCAGTCCCTTGGCTATGACGTTCAGTTTAGCAGACGGATCAATGCTCGGGTGGAGCAGTTGGTCGATCTCATCAGGTCGAATTCTCATCATTGCTTCAGGCTTGGCGATGATCCCCTCTTGCACGAGATCCACGGCCACCTTGACGGCTGCGCGGGCAGTACGCTTACCATTGCGGGTTTGCAGCAGGAACAGGCGTCCGTTCTCAATTGTGTACTCAATGTCCTGCATATCTCGGTAGTGTTTCTCCAGCAGGTCGCAGACGGATAGGAACTGCGCATAGATCTCTGGCATGTCACCCGCCAAGGATGCGATAGGCGTCGGGGTTCGAACACCAGCCACCACATCCTCACCCTGGGCATTGAGTAGATACTCGCCAAAGACCTGCTTGTCCCCTGTTGATGGACTGCGGGTAAAAGCTACTCCAGTGCCGGACTGGTCTCCCAAGTTGCCAAATACCATGCTTTGGACATTGACCGCCGTGCCCAGATGCTCAGGGATCTGATGGCGGGTGCGATAGAAAGATGCCGTCGGGCTGAGCCACGACTTGAAGACCGCCTCGATGGCCAAGAAGATCTGCTCCACTGGGTCCTGCGGAAACTCCTTCTTCGTCTCGCGACGGATAAGCTTCCGATACTCCTCAACCAGCGCCTGAAGTTCATCGACGCCTAGGCTGGTGTCATCCTTCACCCCATGGCGCTGCTTCATTGCCTCCAACTGCTGCTTGAAGAGGCTCGCTGGGATCTCCATGACAACCTCCGAGAACTTCTCGAGCAGGCGACGATAGCAGTCCCATGCGAAACGCCGGTTGCCCATGGCTCGGCCCAATCCCTCAACCGACCGATCATTCAGTCCGACATTGAGGATGGTCTCCATCATGCCCGGCATCGAGAAAGCCGCCCCTGAGCGGACAGAAACCAGTAGCGGCTGTTCCTCCGCTCCATATAGGCGACCCATGGCCTGCTCAACCTGCTTGAGACGCTCTGTCACCTGAGTTTTTAGTTCCGGCCAGAGTGTACGCGTGGCTAAGTATTGACGACACGCCTCTGTGGTGATGGTAAAGCCCGGAGGCACGGGGAGACCGATACGGGTCATCTCGGCCAAGTTGGCCCCTTTGCCCCCCAGCAGGTCACGCATCTCGGCACGACCCTCGGCAAACCCCATCACCCATTTAGCGACCATGTCGCTCCCCCCTGTCGATGTATTCAGTTACTCGAGATGCTGTCTCCTCGATCGCCTTGCGTGTCACATCGATGATGCGACAACCGAGGCGCTTGTAAAGGCGATTGGCGTACTCGAGTTCTTCTATTATCCTCTCCATCGCGGCATAGTTTGCATTAGCCAGAAGCCCAAGTGACTTCAGCCGTTCTTGCCGAATCTCGTTGAGCTGTTGAGGAGAGATGGTCAGACCAACGATCTTGCTGGCAGGAACCATGAAGAGCTCCTCGGGGGGGTTGACTTCTGGAACTAGGGGTACATTCGCCACCTTATAACGTTTGTTGGCTAGATACATTGAGAGTGGCGTCTTGGACGTGCGTGAGACGCCGAGCAGGACGAGGTCAGCTCGGAGCAGGCCGCGTGGATCTTTGCCATCATCATATTTGACGGCGAACTCAATGGCCTCGACCCGCTTGAAATACTCCTCGTCAAGCTTGTGCATGAGGCCAGGCTCCAGGCGAGGTTGAGTATGAAGCAGGTTACCGAGTGCCCCCAGCATCGGTCCCATGATGTCAACGGTGGGGACTCCCAAGCTCCTGGCCTTGTCTTCGAGAGCCTGACGAAGCTCAGGAATAATCATAGTATAGGCGACAGCAGCATGAAACCCGCTGGCCTCCTCGATCACCTGCGAGACGATATCGATATCGGAGACGTAGGGAACGCGGCGTATCTCGAGATTGGAATTGTCAAACTGACTGGCCGCTGCCCTCACGACCCGCTCCGCGGTCTCGCCGATTGAATCAGATACTACATAGATAATCGGGTTCTTATCGTGCAGTGTCATCACTATGCCTCCTATTGTCAGTCAAGAGTCAAGAGTCAGGAGTCAAGAACAAGACACTATGCGTTGGTGGCGCTAGTGCAATCAGGAGTTCAGTCACTCAGAACGGGTCTCCAGTTATCACAAGCTGCCCGCACCTCTGACTCATGACTCCTGACTCTTGACTCGTGAGGCCCGTGGCCTCACTCTTGCCCACCTAGCTCCATGAACAGCCTGGTGATCGTTGTCTTCGAGATGCGACCGATGATCTGTAGGTCACGTTCGCCACGTCCACCGGGGAGTGGTTGGACCACGGGGATCGCATCGATCTCGTATGAGATCATCTTCTGCGCCGCCACCAGTACCGAGTCCTCTGGGGAAACGGTGACCAATTGGGGCAAACGTGTCATGATCAGACCAACCGGCAGCTTATGTAGATCCCCACCCCCGATGGTGGCCTTGAGTAGATCCTTGCGCGAGACTGCTCCCAGTAGCAGTGAGCTCTCGCCCACGACAAACAGCGTCCCTACGTCCTCCATGAAGAGGCTAACGATGGCATCATAGACCGAGGTATTCTCCTGAACCACCACCGGTGCGGCCTTGACATCCTTGACCTGAATAGCTCGCACCTCTTGCGCCTGCAGCGTCTGCAGAGACTTCCCAGAATAGTAGTATCCGACCCGTGGTCGTGCTTCTAGGATCCCTGACATGGTGAGAATCGCCAAGTCCGGACGGAGGGTTGCCCGCTTGATCTCGAGGTGCTGAGCGATAGCCTCGCCGGTAATCGGCCCTCGATCCTTCACGAAGCCAACGATCAACTCTTGCCTCTTGGTAAGTTGAATACGAATCACCACCTACATCGTGACATAGTTCGTTAACTGTACTATACGCCAAGCGATGAATGTAATCCTTCTCATTAGGTATCTATTGCCAAAAGCACCGCCTGTTAGCTGGCGGTGCTTGGTCGTTCACCCTTGATCATTATCGAGCGCGCTCATCGTCGATCCAGCGGACGCGTGCTGATCGGATGCGTCGCCTGTATCATGTGCATCAATGCGCACTAGGTCTCAGAGCCGTTTAGGAGCGCTTCCAGGCGCGTTAGTATCTCTGCGTTAAGCTCTCGCCCATCCATGGCGACATGCCATGGAATCGAGACCAGGTTGGCGTCGGCTACCCGGCGATAGCGTGCGGCTAGTGATTCTAGCTGCTGGGGTTCTTGGTCGGACGATAGTCCATTGATGATCTGTTCAACCAGCAACGACATCTGCAGGACAGTACCTACCATTGTCTGAGGCAAGTCAACTTGGTTCAGTGCTTCGGTATACCCTCGCTGAACCGGCTCGGGGACCACTGATGGTTCGGTAAAGGCAGGTGACTGCATCAGAAAGGAAGCAGCCTGTCTGGACCAGCAGGAAACTGGGTTGCCCAGATCCAGCGTACGGTTCACCTGATTAACAGTGAGTGCTAGGTTGGAGAAAGGTGGATGGTTGGCGGTGCTAATCTGTCTAGTGCTGCCGCTATGCTCCGCTCCTCTGCTATCATCACTGGTCATGCTCACCGCTATTCTCCTTTCGCAAGAGCGCCACAAAGGGCAAAAAAGGGCCCCCCATCCCCCAGCCTCGATCATTGGGGATGAGAGAGCCCTTACTCTCAACAAGCCCCCGCGGCTCTAGATTAGAGCTGTTCGGGACCTTTGTTCTCCTCTTCCTGTCCGCAGCAGCAACCTTCTTCATGCTCATGCTCGCCACAGCAGGTGGAGCCATCGTGGGCCTTAGGCCGTTCAACCTCGATGGTGCACTGCGCGAACACAGCTGCGATGGTTCCGATGATCGCTAACTGAGGAGCCAGAAAGGCACCGACTGCGCCAGCGGTCACAGGAAGCTCAAAGAGTACGCGATCCTTCTGTTTGATGCGGATCTTGGAGATGTTCCCTTCACGGATCAGAGCCTTTACGCGGTCCAGAAGCTCATTACCCCGGGTTGCGAACTCTTCGCGCCAAGGCTGGGTAGCGGCCGGTTTGCTTTCGAGCATTACCAGAGCCTCAACAACGCTGCCATTGGACTTTTCCAGTGCTTCACGTGCTTCCTTGTAACTAACGCCCATCCGTTCCCGTACTAGATCGATCTTTTCCAGAGTGATCTCTTCCATCTGAATTGTCCCTCCATCCTTATATTAGTTTCTCCTGCTCTAGCCCTTTGATACCCGAGACCTGTCAGGGTAACCGGGCGAGATCAAGCAAGAAAGCCGAGGATCTCACTGTCCCACCAAGGACTTGGGACAGGTTCGCCGTGAGCAGCTCATCCAGCTCCCGCATCTGTTGTTGATCGGGCTTGAGCTGCGCCAATCGGCGTGGATCGGTACGCAACAGGTGGTCGAAGGTAGCCAGTGTCCCCCGGCTGACCGAGACCAGACCAGGCTTGTAGCTCTTACAGGCTGGGCAGAGGACGCCTCCGTCTTCCGCACTGTAGCGCAGGGTCGCAACTGCCTCTAGAGAGCAGCCGCATGCCACACAGCGCTCAACAACCGGACGATAGCCCATCAGGTTGAGCAGTCTGGCTTCTACGCCATGGCGGATTAGTGGCAGGCCACTACCATGCTGGCAGAGCTCGAGAGCCGTTAGGAGCAGTACGAAGTAGTCCTGGTACTCACTGATTCCTTCTGTCGCCCGTTCGAACAGCTCCAGGATATAGACGCCGTAGGCCATGCGATCCAAGTCCTCGCGCAAGATGCGAAAGGGATTGATGATCTGACCTTGGCTGATGGTATCCATGTTCTTGCCACTAAACAGCTGCAGCTCCACATGGGTGAAGATCTGGGTCAGGCCGGCCAAGCGGTTCCGCGGCCGGCGTGCCCCTTTGGCCATCGCTTTGACCTTTCCCTGCGCCAGGGTGAAGAGCGTTATGATGCGGTCCGCCTCACCAAACGAGCGGGTGGAAAGGACGATCGCTTGAGTACTGTAAATGCTCAATGAGCGCTGCCTCCAACTAGGGTTACCCCAGAGCTGGTGCCTAGGCGAGTAGCACCGGCCTCAAGCATGATTGCTGCTTGTTCGGGGGTGCGGACACCTCCCGACGCCTTGACACCGATATGCGCGCCTACTGTCCTGCGCATCAGCTTGACGTCATCGACGGTGGCTCCACCCGAGCCGAAGCCTGTGGAAGTCTTGACGAAGTCGGCCCCGGCAGCCACCGCGGCTTGACACGAGCGAACTTTCTCATCATCGGTAAGGTAGCACGTCTCGATAATCACCTTGACCAGCGCAGCGGGGTTTGCTTCCTTGGTGCTCTTGACCACTGCCGCCATGTCGGCTTGCACTTCACTCCAGCGGCCTTCTTTTGCCCAAGCGATATTCTGAACCATATCAACCTCAATCGCCCCATCGAGAACGGCCTGACGGGCTTCTAGTGCTTTGCTGGCACTAACCTGGTAGCCAAGAGGAAAACCGACTACGGTTGCTACCCTTACCCCTGATCCCTGTAGCTCTTCCGCACACCCCTTAACGAACACGGGTGGCACGCACACCGCGACAAAGTGATGCTCCCGAGCCTCGGCACAGAGCTTTTGATACTCTGGCCAGGTTGCGGTCGGCTTTAGGAGGGTATGGTCGATGGCGACCGCTATGGGCTTAGGATCCATTGCTCCTCACTCCTCATCATCTACATACGGACTTCACAGCGAAAGGTTTCTCCCCTTGGATCAAAATTCTTCCCGATAGCCCAGTTGTTTTAGAGCACGTTCCTCATTGCGCCAGTCCTTTTTGACCTTTACCCATAGGTCCAGAAAAATCTTGGTATCCAAGAGACCCTCGATATCTGCTCGGGCCTTGGCACCGATCTCTTTGAGCATGCTCCCTTTACTGCCGATCAGAATGCCTTTCTGCGAGTCGCGTTCAACGTAAATAACGGCCTCGACATAAACGATATCAGGCTTCTCTTTCATGGCGGTCACCTCGACCGCTACGGAGTGGGGGACCTCTTCACGAGTGGAGTGCAGCACCTTTTCCCGTATTAACTCACCAACGATAAAGCGCTCAGGCTGATCGGTGATCATATCATCCGGGTAGTACTGCGGCCCCTCGGGCAGCGTGCCCATGATGGCTGCGCTCAAGCGCTCAACCTCAGTGCCCACAAGCGCTGAGATAGCAAATACACCAGCTAGCTTGAGCCCTTGGCTGTAAGCTTCGACAATGCCCGCTACCTCCTCGGCAGACACCAGATCGATCTTATTCACGACCAAAAAGATGGGGGCACGACTGCCTGCCAATCGCTCCTGAATGAAGCGATCACCGGTCCCTACCTCAGGAGCATCGGCGGAAACAACGTATAAGACAAGGTCGACCTCACCGATGGTGTTCTCGGCGGTTTTGACCATCATCTCTCCCAGGCGATGTTTGGGTTTGTGAATTCCCGGCGTGTCGAGGAAGATCACCTGTCCATCTGGGCGCGTCAGGATGCACTGGATACGATTGCGTGTCGTCTGCGGTTTGTCTGAGACGATGGAGATCTTCTCTCCGACTAAGCGGTTAAGTAGGGTTGACTTGCCCACATTGGGGCGACCAATTAGGGTCACAAAGCCAGAATGATAGTTTGTCTTTTCACTCATGAGTGGATACTCCTTTGATCATGCGCATCTGTTTTACTCGCTCACATACTGCGACCGACTCCGCAGAGGATTAGCCATCCGTCGTTCCTCGCAGAAGCGCGGACACTACTGTGGGCTGTGGGTTGTGGGCTGTGGGCTCTTTGCCATATTCGAGGCGCCGAAACCGTCGGGCAGTAGGTCAGCAACGGTAGTGACCTTATGTTCCCCCTGGCTGTTTCCCAAGATACAGCGCATGCTTGGAGCAAACTCAGCCAACACCTGTCGGCAGGCTCCGCAAGGGGAAGCCAAAGTCTGACCATCAACCACAACAGCAATCGCGTCAAAATCACGCTCACCCTCGGATATGGCTTTGAACAACGCGGTTCTTTCCGCGCAGATTGTGAGGCCATAGGACGCGTTCTCGATATTGCATCCGGAATAGATCTTGCCGGTCGCAGTCAGCAGCGCCGCTCCAACGCGGTAGTGTGAATAAGGGACATAGGCGTGTTGCTGCGCATCCTTCGCGATTACGAGGAGCTGGTGATCTGTCATGGGGAACCTCCTGCTAGTAGCCCGCAGCCCGCAGCCCGCGGCCCGCGGCAGATTACTGAGATACCAACGACTAGACCTGCTCTGCCAACCACTCGGGAGCCATCCGTCCCGCAGTCACTCCGTATGTGAGCGCCGTCCCCCACTGTGGGCCGCGGGCTGCGGACGGCGGGCTCACTACCTTATCTCCACTGGGGTAGCTGGTGTGACCTGCTGAATGCAAGTCACGCCGCGAGCTAAGGCGATCTCCCGACCCTGATCGTCGACTAGACGAGTCAGTGCTTGTGATGAGTCCTTGACCCAATGGCCCCTTCGTAGCGTCCCTTGAGTCATGATGTATGCCTCACCTCTTCCGACGGAGTCAAACCGGAGTCTCCCTTCAGAGTCGAGCACCTTCACCGAGACAACTTCAATAACCAGATTGGCCACTGTAAGGGCCTGACCGTTCTCCGCATCCACGTGGGGTTGACCATTGATCAGGCGCTGAAAAAGCTTCGTCTGGTTGTCGTATCGGTAGCTAACCACATAGCCCCCAGGATACTTGATGCTGATCTCGGTAGCAGGTTTGCCTGTGGATGGGTCTTCACCAAACGTGAACACTGATTGATCGAGACTACCAGCGAAGCTCTTGCGACTGGCCACAGCTCGAGCGAGATTGGCACTGCTGGTGAACAAGTCATGTGGCGCACTTCGCTTCGGATCGCGCCAGAAGGGTGCAGTCCAGTCGATCTCGTCAATGTCGGGAATGCCTAGTGCGGGAATGCTCTGTAGCGCCTCTTCGCTCCCTCCACAATGGACCAGCACTGCGTCCAGTTCCATGACCTTCTCAATAAAGGCCGGCCTCACGCTGCGGACTGGGCCGATCAGCTCTGACTGACGGCTCTGGAAGACAGCCATGATGCGTGTCAGCCCACCCTCTACCAGCATCTCATAGAGTAGGTCAGCGCGGCTTAGGCCGTAGTGCGGCCGGGCTGTGGGGGCGTTGTCGATCATAACCGCGACCGGCCGCCCTGTCAGGAAGCCGGTCTCCACGTCCAGCCCCGTCAGAGGGGATGACGCATAGGTGGCAGTGGACTGCTTGATCGGTGGTGAAGCGGCTGGAGTGGGCAGAGCGGTGGGTGCCTGGAGCCCAGTAGCGGCACCAGCGCGGTTGCATCCCACAAAAGTAAGTATGACCAGTAGACAGAGCGATATGGCTCGAAGGTGTAATCGCGACAAGACGATGCACTCCTTTACGGGCCACAAGTCAGCTGTGGCCAAGGTTGCCCCGGTTTAGCGGCGAAGCTGTCCAGGTCCGCATCAGAAGCATGCGAGAGAGTCGGGAGCCCAATGGAGAGGGCCGCAGTGAAATGTGCCAAAACGTCATCCGTCAATCGCCTGGAGGACAGGTGTCGGTGCCTCTCTACAGCATCCTCAGGGATGCAATGATCCTAGGCCATAGCATTAGCCATGCCACAATTACCGCCACAATAGCAGTCACCAAAACAGCAGCAGC
Source organism: uncultured Clostridia bacterium (assembly GCA_964402415.1). Lineage (GTDB taxonomy): Bacteria > Bacillota > JAAYKD01 > JAAYKD01 > CAYOCI01 > CAYOCI01. The sequence goes on along the minus strand of CAYOCI010000093.1, from coordinate 2,607 downwards.
GGCGGCGTTCTTGGCCACCGCTGCGAGGGTATGGGTACGGGGACAAGCGAGATCCACAACGGCTTCGATTGCCGTATTTATCAACTCGGCAGCGACCACCATGCCCATGGTCAACACCAACACCGTCCACTCCATGGGCGTTAGTGATAGGTAGGCGCTGATGGTGGTGACCACCACCACCGCCAACAGATGGATCCGCATATTTCGTTCAGTCCTGATCGCGGTGCTAAGACCCTGGGCAGCAAATCCAAAACTCGCCCAGAGGTTATGGCTCTTCTGCTTCGAACGATTCATCTGAAGCTCCTCGTCAATCTCGTGTTAGTCCCATCTGACCGAGGACCGCTTCCTGCTTATCCTGCATGATCGCCAACCCGTCATCGTCTTCGTCGGATCCATGATCATAGCCAAGCAGGTGGAGCATCCCATGGACCGTCAAGAACGCGATCTCGCGCTCACAGCTGTGGTCATACTCCCGAGCCTGACGCTCAGCGGTCTCCAGAGAGATCACGATATCACCAAGCAAGCGAAAATCGGGTGCTTCGCCATCGTAGTCGATCTCCGCCTCTCCTTCCTCCATGGCAAACGAGAGCACATCGGTCGGGCAGTGCTTACCCCGATATTCTGCGTTCAGTTCTTGAATATAGGGGTCATCCGTCAGCACGATGCTGACCTCAACCTCGTCCTCCACGCCCTCACTCTTCAGAGTGGCAGCGACAGCCTTATGGATTAGTGCTACCAGTTCGTCGCTAACAGGCGATCGTTCTTGTTCATTGGCCACATGGATCATTTGGTCTGCTCCTTACTGACTGCGAGGTCCGTGGTCGGCTGTTTTGCCGGGGCGGTCTCATCGGTGATCTTAGGGTACTGAACACGCTGATGATAGGTGCTAATCAGCATATTACTGAGGGTCTGCGAGATCTGCCCTAGTTCCCTGAGGGTAAGATCAGCCTCATCTAGCTGCCCCTCATTGAGGCGGTCCTGAACCAACTTCTTGACCATGGTCTCGATGCGATCAGAGGTAGGTTGGGGCAGCGAGCGTACAGCTGCCTCAACGCAATCCGCCAACATGACAATCGCCGCTTCCTTGGATGTAGGCTTAGGTCCGGGGTAGCGATACTCCTCTTCCTTGGGGTTGGCGCTCTCCATCTCTTTGGCTCGATGGAAGAAGTAACTCACCAGAGTCGTGCCGTGGTGCTGCTGGATGATATCACGAATCTGATTGGGCAGCTTGTGCTCTCTGGCCAGATCCAGCCCCTCTTTGACGTGCTGAGTGATAATCATGGCACTGAGCGAAGGCTGCAGCTGGTCGTGAGGGTTTTCGGCCAAGACCTGGTTTTCGATAAAGTAGACTGGGCGCTTTACCTTCCCCACGTCGTGGAAATACGCACCGACTCGTGCCAAGAGGGAGTCCGCCCCAATGGCATCCGCTGCTGCCTCGGCAAGGTTGGCCACAACAATGCTGTGGTGGTAGGTCCCCGGGGCGTCGACCAACAGCCGCTTCAGTAGCGGGTGGTTAGGGTTCGATATCTCCATCAACTTGAAGGGAGAGGTGATAGCGAAACTACCCTCAAGAAACGGCAGAAAACCGATGGCTAGTACGCCGGTCAAAACACCATTGACCAGACCCCACAGACTAGAAAGAAGACCTGCCCATTGAAAGCCGTTCTGAATCGTGTTCAGTGCACCGATGGTGATGGTATTGCTTACCCCGACCAAGATCCCGGCAAAGATCAGATCCGTACGCTGGTGGACATTGTTCACGCCGTAGATGGCGACGACGCCGCCGACCAGAGCAACCGCTACGACCGACAACTCAAATCCTGTCATGAAGCCGACCAGAATGCTCAAGACGATATTGACTAGGATCGCCAATCTAGCGTCGAGGAGCACGGCCACCAGCAGCACTCCAGCCGCGACCGGCACCAGGTATCCTGAGAGGCTGATGGTTATCGCCTTGCCTATCAACAGGGTCAGAAGGAAGATCACCGCGAGCATAAACAGATGGGACAGATTGTCGAAGATCGCTCGATGGAAGAGCACCAGGTAGAATGCGACCAACAGATACAAGCTTAGGACCAAGAGCGCTAGGCCACCCACGATGCTCATGTCGGCCTGTCGACGCTGCATGCCCAGGTCCTGTAGAATAGTGATCTCTCTCTCCGTGGCGATCTGACCCTTGCGAATAATGCTCTGTCCCTTGAGTACTTTGACCGACTCAACCTCATCCATGACCCGCTGTCGTTCTTTCTCGGTCGCTGACTGATTAGGGAAGACATTTGGCCTAAGCACTCGCAACGCGAGGTCACTGGCGAGCGGATAGTACTCACGCCCAGCCAGCCTAGCTCCGACATCGTTCTGAGCCTGAGTCTTGGCCTGGTTCATGTCCTCTTCCTTAATGCCTCGGTCATAGATAGAGTTCACGGTCTGCAAGACCGTAGTGGCGACTAGGTCAAGATTCTCTGGGCTGCTACTTAGCGCCAACTGCAGTAGTTCATCCGGGACTCTGATGGAGTTCTCGGGGCTCGCCTTCAACAGCTCCAGTTTGCCTGGCAGATCACCTGGAGCCACCCGAAGTGCCTTGGCCTTGGTGATGAAGTCACGGACCTC
>CAYOCI010000092.1:6221-12816 GCA_964402415.1 uncultured Clostridia bacterium | reverse complement strand
TAGTTGGACATCAGGGCGCTTATATCCTTCGGTCTACTATATGGGGTACTGTTCACATGCTGCGCCCGCGCTCCTTTAATGGTCTCGTTAATGTCGTGCTACGCTTGCATCGCCCTCCGGCGGAGGGGGACGCAGAGCAGGGACTACTCCGGGAGTGGGATACGAGGGGTAGCGGCTCGTTGCTACGAGCCTCAGGGACGCACGGAACAATGAAAACGCCGCGAGGTTACTCCTCGCGGCGTTTCTGTGTGTGGTTAGCGGCTCGGATGCTGAATGCCGGTGACCGGATCGATGGTATAGCTCTCGCGGTACACTAGCTGCGAGACGGGGACGATACTATAGCCATCGGCGATTAGCTTCTCGATGATGGGGATGAGTGCCTTAGTGGTATGCTCACCGTTATTATGGAAGAGAACGATGGATCCAGGTTTCACCTGTTTTAAGACCCGTTTGGCGATTTCGTCGGCGGATGTCTCTTTCCAGTCAAGGCTGTCGACGTCCCACTGGATCGTCATGTAACCCGCTCGTGTCGCTGCCGTGATCACCTTATTCGAGTACTCGCCAAATGGCGGGCGGAAGAGGAATGGTTCCTTGCCGGTCAGTTCCTTGATCTTATTGCCTGTGGTGATCAGTTCCTCCATAATCCTGTCTTCTGTCAGCTGATTTGAGTGAGGATGAGTGGTGCTGTGGTTCTGAACCTCATGGCCCTCTTGTGCGATACGCTTGACCATCTCCGGATACTTGTCGACCCAGAAGCCCACTAGAAAGAAGGTTGTCTTTAGCTCGTAGCGCTTCATGATCTCAAGTATCTGTGGGGTAAACTCCGCACCCCAGGCAGCATCAAACGAGATGGCAACCTTTTTCTCGTTGGTCTCCACCGCATAGATCGGTTTGAGCTGATTCGGTGTGGCCATGACAGACCATACTCTGCGGGGAAGCTCAGGAAAAACCACCTGAACTGTGAGTGCAATTAGGAACACCACCGCGAGGCAGAGACCTGTCGTTCTCAACAGGCGTGTTTTGATATAGAACATCGTAGCCACCTCCCACCGTTGCCACTAAGCGGCCTGCAGACGAGGGCGGCTAAGCCAATCGACCTATCCGCCTCCATTGTATTGATATGGGGCAAGTGGCCACGGTAGACATAGGAATTGTGGATCAAGCCCCGTTTGCATCATGGTACCAGCCCCGAGATCATCGAAGACGATATGGCGCACTATGGGCTGCTCTGCTACAATTCCTTGGGAAGGAGGCGACGAGAATGGACCAAACCTGCTGCACGCTCTGTCCACGCAGCTGTAGGGCGGATCGGAATACTGTTCCGGGTTACTGCGGAGCTAACGGAGGAATCAGAGTCGCCCGCGCTGCCTTGCATCACTGGGAGGAGCCCTGCATCAGTGGCACGCGTGGTTCGGGAACAGTCTTTTTCTCCCACTGTAGTCTCCGCTGCGTCTACTGTCAGAACCACGAGATCAGTCATAAAGGCGTGGGGGCTGACCTACCTGTTGAGCGGTTGAGTGAAGCTTTCCTTGACCTGCAGGGGCAGGGTGCCCACAATATCAACCTGGTCACGGCGACTCACTACGCCAACTCGGTGGTCGAGGCGCTGCATCTCGCCAAGAACCGGGGGCTGAGAATACCCATTGTCTACAACAGCCATGGCTATGAAAGCCGATCGACGCTGCAGCTTCTCGATGGCCTCGTCGACATCTACCTTCCGGACTTTAAGTATAGGGATTCCCAGCTCGCCATGCGCCTCTCCCAAGCTCCAGACTATCCGGAGGTTGCCGCCCGTGCCATTGAGATGATGTTTGAGCAGGTCGGGGCACCAAGGTTCGATGACCAGGGCATCATGCAGCGAGGACTCCTGATTCGCCACCTGATCCTGCCCAATCAACTGGATAACACGTTCGACATCTTAGATTGGATAGCAGAACGCCTACCCAAGAGCGTGTATGTTAGCCTGATGGCACAGTACACACCCTGTCACCACGCTGGAGAATATGAAACGATCAACCGTCGCTTGTACCCCACAGAGTATCAGCGCGTGGTTGACTACTTCTGGGCCTTAGGCCTAGAAAACGGCTATGTCCAGGAGCTGGATGCCGCAGATCAACAGTATATCCCGCCTTTTGATCTCACTGGCGTTAAGTAACCAAACAGCCCGGAGCTCGCTCCGGGCTGTCACTCTGCCTATTGGCCTCCGCCACTCTGGCTGCCACCACTCTGACCGCCACCGCCGCCCTGCTTCTGCCCACTCTGCTGTTGCTGCTGTTGCTGCTGCTGGGGGCCGACGGCTAGACCGCGACCAAGAATGGCCTGTAGTGTCTCTTTGATCGAGTCCTGGATATCCCGCTGAGTCACAGGATCCTTGAGTTGCTCCTGGACAGCCGTACGCATCATCTGCTTGGTCTCATCCTGTTTGACCACTTCAGCCAAGGCCTTCTGAATCGCCTGCTTGCCTTGGTCACTCCGAAGCCACTCCTCTACCATCTTGGCAACCTGATCTTGCTGGATATTATTCCTAATAAGTTGTTGCATATCAGGGGTGCGCAACTCCTTGGCCACGGCCGCTTCAATATCCTTGGACGATGGCTCAGGTTGCTTCTGTCCCCCGCCACCGAAGCTGCAGCCCGCCGCAATCAGCATGACAAGGACCAATATCGCGCACAACCTCGCGCAGCGGCTCAAGACACGCGAGAACGTGAAGCTGTTATGCAGCGTAGGCCTCGGGGCTTGGGACTTGAGGCTCTTCTGTGGGCTGTGGGCCGTGGGCTGTGGACTCGTCTTCACATTAATGCACCTCCGCAAGTTCCCTCTATCCTGTAGGGTACCTGTGGAGGTGCTTTCTATTCATGCCATGGTCTAGCGAAACATCTCTCGCTTTGGGAACAAACCATAGACGCCGCCAGTATGGATAAAAAGAATTCTCTTTTCGGGGATCGCGCCTTTTTTGATCTCGGTAATCAGCCCACGAAATGCCTTGGCGGTGTAGACTGGATCGACAATGACCCCTTCCTCCAAAGCAACGTGGCGGATGAACTCCACATCCTCTGGCCCATTGATGGCATAACCTCCACCGACATAGCCATCAAGAATGTGAAAGTCCGAGCGATCGACGAAGATTCCTAACCCGGTCCGCTTTCTGAAATCGTCAATCTGTCCTAGGACCCTTTCATGAAAGTACTCCGCGGTATCGCATATGTTGATACCGTAGACATTGGTGTCCATATGATGCAGTTTCTTGCCAAGGAGCATCCCGCCGTATGTTCCACCCGAGCCGACCGCCACGGCGACGGCATCGAAGCTGAGGTCCAGAGATTCCATCTGGGCCTTGATCTCTTCCATGGCGCTGATATATCCCCACACGCCGATCCCATCAGAAGCGCCTTCAGGAACGACGAATGGTTTCTGACCGCGAGCCCGTAGCTGGTCCACTACCTCGGCAAAGACCTTTTCACGTTCTTTGTACATCTCGGTGGTGATGAAGCGGATCTCCGCCCCCACCAGATGATCGATCAGCAGGTTACCATCGGGAGCGCCCTGGGGCTCACCGCGCAAAATCAGGTATGCACGCATGCCCAGCTTGCGTGCTGCCACGGCGGTCGCCCGACAGTGGTTGGACTGGATGCCGCCGCAGGTCACCACCGTGTCGCAGCCTTGAGCAAGAGCCGCAGCGAAGACAAACTCCAGCTTGCGAATCTTGTTTCCGGAGAGTTCTGAGCCTGTCTGATCGTCCCTCTTGATATAAAGCTCCACCCCCAACTCTTCTGAGAGCCGTGGTAGCTTCCCGATTGGTGTTGGCAGGTGAGCAAGGTGGACCTTAGGCGGATAGTTCCAGATCATCGTCGTCCCTCCGTCATCAACGTTGTTATGCATCCATTTTACCATGTGCCCCCAACGCTATCCAGCCGCATTTGAAATGTGCAGACTGTATTCGCTACTTTATGCTACAATGGTGGTACGAGCCAACTGTAATCTCCGTGTTCCAAGAAGGGGTGTGACAACGTAGTGAAGTTGCCCAAATATGTACTTTTCTTGGTCAAGGTCCTTATCCTTCTGGCGTCTCTATTTGTTAGCTATTATCTCTTGGCCAAAGCCCTAGTCTATCTCGCGCCCTTCTTGGTAGCGACCGTTCTCTCCCTAATCATGGAGCCTCTGGTCAGACTTCTGCAGAGATACGCCCGTTTCAAACGGGGTGCAGCGGTGGGAATCAGTCTAATCCTAGTCATCAGTCTTCTCATTCTGCTCTTTACCCTGCTGATCTCCAGCATCGTTGTTGAACTGCTTGCCTTCACTGCCAGCCTTCCTGCCTACCGAGACCTATTCGTCGAGTACACGGCCGACATTACCACCTTCGTACAGTCGTACATCGTGCAACTGCCGGCTGAAGTGGTTACAAGATTACAAGGGTCCGCCTACAGTCTCCTCACAAGTGTGGCTGAGCAGGCGCCCAAGTACGTAACTGGGGTCGTTGGCTTCATGACCTCGCTGCCGAATATCTTCGTTTTCATTCTGATCGTGATCTTGTCGACATTCTTCATCAGTCGTGACAAGGACCTGATCGCGGATCTAGCCGGTAAATTTCTCTCCAGGGATCTGGTCGGGCAGGTCTCCAATGTCCGAACCGATCTCGGTGGGGCGCTGTTTGGCTGGTTGAAGACCCAGGTGATCATGATGACCCTGACCAGCATCGTCGTCATGATTGGCCTATCTTTCCTCAAGCTGAACTACATCGTGGTGGTCGGTCTTCTGGTGGGCCTGGTCGATGCTCTGCCGATCTTTGGACCAGGCGCCGTCTTCGTCCCCTGGATCGGCTGGGCCTTGGTCACGGGCCATCACTGGCTGGCCATCGGTCTGACCATTATCTATCTCACCACCATCGTGGTGCGGCAGTTGGTGGAGCCACGTATTCTCTCGGCCAATATCGGCCTCCACCCTCTAGTGACTCTGATGGCTGTCTATATCGGCCTAAGGGTATTTGGGGTCTTAGGTGTAGCACTTGGTCCGATCTCGGTGGTCACGGTAAAGGCCTTGCACAAATCGGGGGCCTTGGACTATTGGTTTAAGAGCTGACCGTATCAATGATAGAGGACCGCGTGATCTTGACTGATCACGCGGTCCTCTTGTTTGGCTAAAAGATATTGGCTACGACCAGTAAACCAAAGACCAGAGCCATGGTCCCGAATACTGCGCCGATAATAACGAAGGTCAAGGCAGTCTCCGAAATACCGAAGTTCGTCCGGTAAGGGTCGATGCCAGCGAGACTATCGACACCCGCAGCGGAACGCAGCCGCTTGAACCGGACACGGCTATCATCGAACTTCTCGAGAAAGACCCAACCCGCATGAGCCTCCTCCAAGACCAACTGGCGAAGCTTATCGGGGTTCTTGAACGCGCCTGTGCTCGAACGAACGATCTTGAACTCCCATTCTTGACTAAGCTCATTATTGTTATACATAGTGAGACCTTCTTCCTCCTCGCGCTCCCTGGCTCTCCGAGCCGCTGCCGCAGCACTGGCAGCAGCTGCACCTCCAGCAGCAGACATGTCGTCGCCTCCTGTAACACCTTGGTTAGCTCATATACGCAAGCTGAGGCAAAAGGTTCCCCGCCTACCCAATCTAGACCCACCACAGACTGGGGCTCGCTAGCGAATCACACCCCAAGTCACTACGCCCATCTGGGCAAGATTGAGGGCATAGAGTGGCAGGAGTGAACATCCGCGAAAATACCACTTGGTCAAAAGCGGACTTAGGAGGAGAATCGGGTAAGCCCCGACGATCATCATCAGACTGTGATCGGCCCCTGTGACGATACCATTGTTGACCAACAAGCGCGAGCCGTAGATTAAGACCAGCCAAAGCAGCAAATTGACGAGCTCCAGGCTCCCCAGTGCGGCCAGCGTGAGCACCCACGCTCGGTTGAGATTGGTCTCTGACTGCATGGTCGCACCTCCTCAAGCTAGACTAGCTCTCGATCAGTTCTTGCTCTGCCTTAGTTATCTCGTAGATCCCATAGATCAGACGATCTAGACGCCGATCAAGTTCCATAGCCTCTGATGTTTTCAGCTGCTGTGTCTGCGCCATACGCGCCAGCTGCCTAGCAATCAGCGCGATCTCCTTGCCCTCAGGGCCAGCTTCTATGTAGGAGACGATCGGCAGCTGGCCGATCTCGAAGTTGCTGACATTGTTGCCGTAGCTGGTGGCGCCAAACCGCCAGTTCAGCAGGCGGGAGTTCAACAATCCCAGATAGTAGTAGAGCCGCTCTTCTTCATGGTCGCGCAGAGATAGATAGTTGACCGAGTTCCCTAGCACCACGCCTGCTGGACAGAGGGCAAACCGCAAGCGACGCGCGAGCCCCAAGTTGGCAATCCCCTGAAAAACCAACCGGTCGGTCTCCAGATCAGCACGCTTGCGTCTCGAAGTCAGGCCCGTCTCAGCGAAGGCAGGGTCCACATAACGAGCACGCCCCTCTTCCTCCAGACTCACAGAGTAACGCTCCCCCATATGCTCACCGCGGATCAGCATCCATGCGGTGGGTTGGTCACTGATGTAGCGGCGGTGAATGGTCTGGTCCAGCTCCCCCACATGGACGC
>CAYOCI010000092.1:0-6121 GCA_964402415.1 uncultured Clostridia bacterium | reverse complement strand
TGGTCACTGATGTAGCGGCGGTGAATGGTCTGGTCCAGCTCCCCCACATGGACGCTCGCCACGGCTTCCGTGCCACCTGCCAGGCCCGGGTAGCGGCTGAGACGCTCCAGGGTGGAGACGAGCTTGGGATGGCAGCGGGGGATAACGCACAGGTCAGCAGACAAAGCCTTGATCATACGAACACTGATTGTGGAGCGGGAGCCCTGGGTATCGCCGGCTCCTGTAGCGATGTAATGCTCGACTGCGATATGTGCGGTGGTCTCACCCTTGCGCGCGACCAGCAACGTAACTCCCTGGGCGGCGCAGGCGAAGACACGGCTGTGCTCGGAGACGAGCGTCACACTCTCGAGGCGCGTCTCGCTGAGCAGCAGTCGCCGTAGCGGTGCCCCCTGTAGATCGCCCATAAAGCCCAAGGGCAAGACAATCCCCAGAGAACCGCCTGGGGGAAGGTGCTGGATGCATCGTTCTAGGAACAGACGGTAGAGGTTGATCTGCCCTCGTGCGCTCAAGGGGAAGCGTTGCGACCGCCGCACCCACTGTGCGGTATCAGCAGCCTTGGGGTTGCTGGAGAAGTTGGTCAGCACCTCAAAAGGCGGGTTGGTCAAGATCATATTGGCGTCGGGCAGTTGATCGCAGCGCAATGCATCGGCGCAGACGATCTCGACTGGACCTTCATATCTCATATCAGCAGCCATGTTGCGTATCCGCCGGCGGCATATCTCTGCCGCCACGTGGTCTATCTCGACACCGACGATCTGATCAAAAGCAGACCTCGGCTCGACAACGATGCGCTGCATTGTTTCGTTGACCCATCGGTAAAACTGGAGCAGCCTTTCACAGGCAGTGACCAAGAAAGTACCGGTCCCACAGGCAGGATCAAGCACGCGTATACTCGTCACCTGGTTGAGGGCGTGTGCAAGTTGCTCGCCATTCAGTCCCGGCCCAGAGATCTTCCGGTAGGCAGTGTTCAGGAGGGGGCCGAGGGTGGAATCAACCAGTTGCCTGGCTAAAGGCTCAGGCGTATAGTAGACGCCCCGCATCTTTCGTTCCACAAAGCGGGGGTGGTGGCTGATATCCTCTGCCGGAGTTGTCTCGAGACTGGACTGATAACGGTCCCCTAGGTGCTGCCAGTCTTCGGGGCGGCGGGCGCTATCCATCGCGACGCATACCCAAGATGGGATTATCTCCTGGCCCATATCCAGTCCCCTCCCCCATAGCGTGCAACTCGATACATCGGCTTGTGCGCCCCACTCCTTTACATTGATACAATAATGCCAAAACATGGAGCGACCAGGCAGTCCCATTCTAGCACAAAATGGGAATGGAAACAATGCACAATCCACCCCAATGCGACAGGTGATGCAATCAGAAGGACGAGAAGCTATCAGCTCCTCGTCCTTCTGATTATCTGTATCAGCATCAATGGTCCTCGCGGGCTAGGTTGATCAGGTCGCGCAATACCGCTGCGGCTGCGGGGATGCGGCCTGAGTTGCCGCCAGCGATGGTCAGCTTGCCCATGAGGTCGGTGTGGAATGTGATCGCCTTTTCGGTGCCGTTGACGCCAGCCAGAGGGTGGCTAAGCGGGATCGCGGTCGGCGCAACGGTGATCTCGACACCAGCAGCTGATCGAGTGGCACGCCCGATCAGCTTGATCACCTTACCATCGGCACGGGCTTGGCCGATCATCTCCGGGGTCACGCCGCTAATCCCAGTGCGCTTGACATCGTTGAGGCCAGTATCGGCGTCCAGGAGCGCATAGGCCAAGATGACCAGCTTGTTAGCGGTATCGTAACCATCGACATCCAGGCTGGGGTTGGTTTCGGCAATCCCCAGACGCTGGGCCTCGGCTAGCGCTTCGGCAAAGGTTACCCCCTGCTCGGTCATGCGGGTCAAGATGAAGTTGGTAGTGCCATTGGGAATTCCCTCGATAGCCTCGATCTCACACCCTGCCAGATCATAGACGCCGACATTGACCGTGGGCAGCGCTCCGGCTGTGGCACCGCCAAACTTGAACATGCGCTGGGAAGCCTTCGCGGCTTCGACGATGCGGCGATAGGCAGCAACCACGGGCCCTTTATTGGCGGTCACCACGTGCATGCCGCGGCCAAATGCAGTGAGGATATGCGTAAGCGCCGGCTCGCCGTCGACGATATTGGTCGGGGTAAGCTCGACCACGATGTCGGCATGGCAGGTCTTGACGACCTCAAGTGCACCAAGCCCCACCCTGCCGTAGCTCGGGTAAGCGGTCACCGATCTCTTCTGCTCAACGGTCTCCAGCAGCAGGGGCAGGTCTAGCGCTTGCTCGCTCACGACAGCGCCCTTCGAGTCAGCTACAGCGGTGATGGTCAGTTCCAGTTGGTGCTTGCTGCGTAGGAAGTCGCTTCGCTCGCTGATGATCTGAGCCAGGGCCTTGCCTACGTTCCCAAAGCCCAAGAGACAGAGGCGATAATGACGCATGATAGGTGCTCCTCCTATGAGAGAGTCAGGAGTCAGGAGTCATAAGCCAGTGATGCGCCGCAGAGCCACTCGGTGGCTTGGTGGCTTGGTGACGTAGTGGCTTGGTGACTCTCCTCTAGCCGTCGGCTAGAGGAGCCGCGCCATTGCCTTCTGGATGCGATCTGCGGCCTTTTTGAGGTTCTCGTAAGAGTTGGCATAGGAGATGCGAACGTGGTCTACACCATAACGGCCAAATGCCGAGCCAGGCACCACGGCGACCCCTGCCTCACGCAGCAGATACATGGTCAGCTCATCACCGCTCATGCCCGTGGCTGCGATATTGGGGAACAGGTAGAAGGCGCCACCTGGATTGGGGCAGTTGAAGCCTTTAGTCGCATTGAGGGCTGCGACCATCAGGTCACGACGGCGCTTGAACTCTGCAACCATCTGCGCAACAGGTTCTTGGGTACCGGTTAGAGCGGCTACCCCACCCCATTGAACCATGGTAGCAGTACTGGTGACATTGTACATGTGCATGCGGTTCATCACTTGGATGAGTTCCAGCGGTGCAGCGATATAGCCTAGGCGCCAACCGGTCATGGCGTAAGCCTTGGCAAAGCCATTGAGAACGATGGTTCTCTCTCTCATCCCCGGGAGTGCTGCGACGCTGTAATGCTGGTTGTCGTCGTAGATGATCTTCTCATAGATCTCATCTGAGATAACCAGCAGATCGTGCTTGATGGCAAAGTCAGCGACCTGTTTCAGCACGTCAAGACGCTGAACCGCCCCAGTGGGGTTGCTGGGATCAAGGACCACGATCATCTTCGTCTTGCTGGTCACCTTGCTCTCCAGTTCCTGGACGTCAATTTGGAAGTCATTCTGATAGGTTAGGGAATAGGGAACAGCCTCCGCCCCATTCATCGTCGGCACGTGCGTATAGTTGAGCCAGGCTGGATCTGGCACCAAGATCTCATCCCCAGGGTTCAAGAAGCAGCTGAGGGCGGTGTAAACGCCTTCACTGACACCGACGGTACAGATGATCTCCTCGACATCATAGGTCAGACCGTTGTCTTGTTTGAGCTTGTCACAGATGGCACGACGGAGCTCGACAATCCCTTTGTTGTTGGTGTAGTGAGTAGCGCCTTTGCGCGACGCATCCACCATGGCTTCGATGATATGAGGCGGGGTGTCGAAATCGGGTTCGCCGATGCCGAGACTGATGATATCGTGGCCTTCGGCTTTAAGCCGATCGACCTCGGCGAAGACCTTACGGATTGGTGAGAACGGGATCTTCTCCATCTTGTCCGCGGGTTTGAACATGGTGCTCCTCCTCATAAGTGTAGCGTTATTGCGACTGTTTCCCATATTCGCCGATCAGATAGAAAAGCCTTCCTCATGGAACCAAGGATTAGGCGCGTAGTGCACAAAAATGCCTGGCCCGCGAACGGGCCAGGCAGATAGGCGTCTGTGAGTTACTGGGCTTCCTTAACCAGTTCATCGATACGGTTGAGTCCTTCGATGATCTTCTCCATGGAAGTGGCATAAGAGAAGCGCAGGAACTCGTCACGCTCAAAGGCGACGCCAGGAACGACGACCACCTGCTTCTCATTGAGGATGAGCTCAGCGAGATCCTTGGAACCATTGATCTTGACGCCGCGAATGGTCTTGCCAAATACGCCGGAGACGTTGGCGAAGACATAGAAGGCGCCTTGGGGCTTACGAGCGCTGAAACCGGGGATCTTGTTGATCATCTCCCACATGGTGTTGCGGCGCTTCTCGAACTCGACCCTCATGGCCTCGATCGACTCCTGAGGACCACGAAGAGCCTCAACGGCAGCCTTCTGGGCGATGGAGTTGGGGTTCGAGGTCACATGGCTCTGCATATCACCCATGGCCTTGGCAATGGCTGGGTCGCAGGCGCTGTAGCCGATACGCCAGCCGGTCATGGCATAGCTCTTGGAGACGCCATTGATCACGATGGTCAGCTTCTTGATCTCATCGCCGAGATTGGCAATGCTGGTGTAGGTCAGACCATCATAGAGGAGTTGCGCATAGATCTCGTCCGCGATGACATAGATCTGATGCTCAACGCAGACCGTGGCGATGGCCTCAAGCTCTTCCTTGCTGTAGACGCCACCGGTGGGGTTGGATGGACTATTGAGGAGCAGCACCTTGGTCTTAGGCGTCACAGCCGCCTTGAACTCCGCGGCGGTCATCTTAAAGTCGTTCTCTTCTGTGGCGTGAACAAACACCGGGGTGCCACCGGCCAGCTTGATCAACTCGGTATAGCTAACCCAGCAAGGAGTAGGCAGAATGACCTCATCGCCATCGTCCACCAGGACCTCGAAGGAGTTGAAGAGCGAATGCTTGGCGCCGTTGGAAACGACGATCTGGTTCGGCTGATACTCTTGGCCAAAGTTGGCTTTCAGACGTTCGCAAACGGCTTTCTTCAGTTCCTCGATACCAGCGGCAGCGGTGTAGCGAGTAAAGCCCTTATGGATCGCATCGATGGCAGCGTTGCCGATATTCTCGGGGGTATTGAAATCGGGCTCGCCGACCCCAAAGCTAACCACATTGATCCCTTGGGCAGCCATGGCCTTAGCGCGAGCATCCAGCGCCAGGGTGGGTGATGGGCTGATCATCTGAGCACGTTTTGAAAGTCGCATTGTCTTTCCCTCCGTAATTGGGTTGCCAGCGCGCTGGCAACCGTTGTCGGTGTTAGTCTTCTCTACCTACAAGGCGCTAACCTGCCACCTACAAAATAAAACAGGAAAGGTCTCGACTATAGCTCGATAAACCGTGGGCGCCGTTGTTCGAACACTGTGATCGCCCTGAACCCCACTGCCCGAGCCAGCTCGTAGGCATCTCCCACCCGATAGGCCAGATGCTGCGGACGGTGCGAGTCTGAGCCCACGGTCAGTATCTCCCCACCCATCTCGCGATACCAGCTGAGAATGGTCGGACCAGGCAGGGTCTCCTGGGGAGGTTGCCGCCATCCGGAGGTATTGATCTCAATCCCTTTGCCCCTGGTGACCAGGTTGCGTAGGATAGCACGGATCTCTTCCTCATAGTCGCCGGGGGTAAAGGGACCAAAGTGGCTGACCCCGTAGCGTTTGGCTAGATCAAAGTGTGCCATCACATCATAGAAGTCCATTTTGCTTAGCTCAAGCAGCTCAGCAAAATATCGTCGGTAGAGCTGCTCACGGGTGATATCGGGGGTAAAGGGAACCCCCAGACAGAGGTGATCCGTCCAATGGATCGAGCCCAGAACAAAGTCATATTGGCGAGTCAACAAGCGCTCTTGCGCAGCCGCCAGATAACGGTGCCCTTCACCCAGCTCAACACCTTGGCGAATGGTTAAGCGATCGCCAAACTGCTCCCTGGCGGCGCAGATCTCCCCATCATACCGCTGGTCATCCAAGGATCCATCGGCCAGGTCACGAGGGTCAAAATCGAGATGCTCTGTAAAGCAGATCTCCTTCACGCCCAGTTCAAGCGCCCGCTCGCACTGCGTAGCCATGGGGATCGGACAGTCCGGCGACGAGTCGGAGTGAAGATGGTAATCGACTAGCATGGTCATGGGTACGTTCCTTTCTTAAGCGACGGTTCGGATATCATCATCCCCTGGCCAACGGGTATCATGACCAGAAGATCGCCCGCATAGGCGGCTGGCTCTACTGTGGGC
>CAYOCI010000091.1:5648-12992 GCA_964402415.1 uncultured Clostridia bacterium | reverse complement strand
CCCTGCTGTTGCCCGCGAGTCAGTGGATCACAGATGAGGTGATTGTAGGGGCGGGTCTCAGACCCGCCCGTGGAGGGGCACATCGTGCCCCGGCTTTCATTCCCTGTAGTGGAAGTAGCCAGATACTGAACGCAAGAACGATTGGAACAGAGGTGCCATTTATGACGACAAAGCCATGGTCTCCAGAGATCGTTGTATCCGTCGAGTTGGCTAAGAAGCTGGTCGAGGAGCAGTTTCCGGAGCTCGCTCCTGCTACTCCCGTGCTGATCGGTGAAGGGTGGGACAACTCCATCTATAGTGTCAATGGTGAGTACCTCTTTCGCTTCCCTCGCCGTACCATTGTCGTCGAGATGCTCACCATGGGGAGCGAACTGCTGCCGACGCTGGCGCGGGAGCTGTCGCTGCCCATTCCCGCGCCGATCTTCTTAGGGGTCCCTAGCGAGGACTATCCCTGGCCATTTACCGGGGCGCGTTTGGTCAAGGGCGAGCCGCCCGGCCGGCTCACTTACGAACAGCGCCTGCGGGCAGCCGAGCCCCTGGCGAAGTTTTTGCGGGCTCTGCACGACTTTCCCGTCGACCGCGCCAGAGAACTGGGGGCACCCAATGATCGGCTCGGCCGCTTGGACATGGAGAAGAGAAGACCCATGCTCGCGTCCAATGCCGAGAAGATGACCCAGTGTGGCTACGTGCAGGAGGGAGAGGCCGTGCAGCGCTTTCTCGCCTCCTTCGAGGGTGGCGAGCTCGATCAGCAGTTGGCGCTACTCCACGGAGACCTCCATTTTCGTAACCTGATCGTCGACCCCCGCGGCGATCTCGCTGGGGTTATCGACTGGGACGACACCTATATCGGTCACCCCGCCGCAGATCTCTCCATCGTCTACAGCCTACTGCCGCCCGAGGGGCGCGATCGGTTCTTCGAGCTCTACGGCGATGTGGGTGCAGTGACAAAACGCTACGCCCGCTTCATCGGCATCTACATTCCGACGGTCCTTACGCTCTATGGGCATGACCGCGGGGACGCCGAACTAGTCGCCGCGGCGAGGGAGTACATCCAAATGGCGCTGGTGGAGCGTTAAAGCCCATGTCCACCGTAACGAGTAAGCAGAGACCCCGTTGAAGGCGGCTTCAACGGGGTCTTTTTCTTCCTGCCTCTTGGAGCGTTGCCAAAATCCATGGGACTAACGGTTGAGCGAAATCCTTCTTCTTTGACCGCCACTTTGGTTGCTAACCAGTGGTGAAGCACTTTAACCAGTTGATCTCCCGGGCGCAGGATTTACCTCGATGGACGCGATGCCGATCGTGACATCGTGGTACTCTTTGAGGGAACTGCGAAGAAGCTCATCTATACCATTACAAATGTCAATAGCATCTGCGGTATCGTTTTGACACAAATGCATCCAAGGCCGCCTTCAGCGGCAACCGCTTCCCGGCACAAGAGTCTAGGGCTGCTCTGTTTGACTGTAGACCTCACGGAGAGCAGCTGCAAGACGTTTAACCCCTTCGGTGATCTCATCCTCATTGAGGGCTGCTATGGAGAGCCTCAGGTAAATATGGGGTTGGGGAGAGCAGAAGAAGCGATCTCCTAACACCGCTTTAACATAGTGCCTGGTCAGCATATTGTTCCAGTCAACCGGGGCCAGGGTGGGTCTGAGCTTTAGCCAGATTAGGTAGCCACCGCTGGGCTCTTCCCACTCAGCCCACGCGGTGGAGATATCGCGGTGCAGCACTCGGATGGCGGTCTGCATGCGCTTGCGGAAGACACGGTGCATCCGGCTGACATGCCGATCGAGATTGCCATTCGTACCAAAGGCATGGACGGCAGCCTGAAGTAGACCACTGGTCGAAAGGCCAGTGTAGTAGCGTATGGCGGCCAAGCGGTTGATACTCTCCCTCGGGGCTACCAGCCACCCGATGCGGAGACCTGGAAATAGCACCTTGGACAAAGTCCCGCAATACAAGACCAGGCCTCCGGTGTCCATAGACTTGATCGGTAGCACAGCCCTGCCAAAATATTTCATATCTTCTTCAAAGCCGTCCTCTAGAATGGGGACCCGATGCTGCATACATAGTGCCAGCAGCCGCTCACGGTGTTCCTGACTTGTACTGTTGCTGGTGGGATTCTGAAAGCTGGGCATGGTGTAGACCAATACTGGCCGCTGACGCTTTAGAACTTCAGCCAGGACAGATAGATCCATCCCATCGGCGAGCATGGGAATTTCGATGGGTTTAAGCCCTGCCAGGTGCAGCAACGGAAATATCTCGTGGTAGGTCGGGGTTTCGATGGCCACGAACCCACCTGGCGACGCCAGCAGCCGCAGGACGAGATCAAGGCTGTGTTGCGAACCATTGGTAATAAGCACCTCTTCGGGGGAAGCATTAATGCCGTGTCCCTTCAGGTGTTGAGAGACCCATTGGCGCAGCGGCTGATAGCCTGCACTGTCGCCGTAACTGAGGAGACCTGCATCTCCTTCCATCATGACCTGGTGTAGACATGAGCGAAAGCTCTCCATGGGGAACAGGCGGGGATCAAGATCGAGGCGGCTGAAGTCAATGATGGGTAAAGCAGTGGAGCCGCTACTTTGGTTGTGAAGGGCTCGGTAGCTCTCCCAGGCATAGTTGCCAGCCTCGCTACAAGCGGAAGACCAGGGGGTGGTGCTGCCCGCGGTGGTGTCAGATGGCATGGCAACCTGAATTCGCTCGCGGACTGTCGGGCAGCGGCCTGGGTTCAGCTCTATGTAACCTGAGGCCCAAAGCTCTTGGTATGCTGTGGCTACTGTAGAGCGATGGATATTGAGGGTATCGGCCAAGCGGCGCGTTGAAGGAAGCTTCGCTCCGGGCCGTAGGGCCTGGGTTTGTATCATAGAATAGATCTGCTCATAGATCTGCCTGTAAATGGGTGATGGTCCCCGTTCGTCGATGCGCAGCAGCATAGCCACATCCCCCTGCAATTGGTTCGGTTATGGTCTCATCATACGGTCTGACTGGCCTGGACTCAACTGCCAGTTTAGTCTGAAACGGAACAGACCAGTTCAGATCTGGCGACTCACAGGGGGAACTAGTCTCCCACATGAAAGGGCATACCAAACTGGGCTGCCAACTCTGGCACTTCGGCCCTCACCCTTTTCTGCATCGTGGCCTGGTTCTTCTAAGTTGACTTTTCCCAGACAGTAGTTGCCATTCATGTATCCCTATAAGAGACTCTCCAGTGGACTCTCGATTTCCCCATCCGGGTTACGCCGCGTGTAGCTCTCGATAATCCATCCTTTCCGACAGGACGTTGAGCAGCCACTGAATCGTCAGACCGGATTAGCCAACCAATATCCACTGGAAGTACCAATTAGTCAAAAATCGACCAGTAAACCAACATTCTGCAGCAAAAGACGGCAGCTGGCGCAAGCCAGTGGCCGTCTTTTGTGCTCTACTTGGTGCTGTTAGTGCGACAGCCCCCTTTGCGTGGTCTCCCTCCGATCAGGTGAGCTACGTGCGGCAGCGGGCACTGGCCGGCCAAGTCGCGGCTGAGCGCTAACCACCGAGTTCCTACGTGAGCAAGCAGTGTCTAGTGACTGAGATCTCATTGCCTTCTTTGGACATCCCGAGCATCAATATGGCTGCGTGGTTGCGGCGGGTGGGGTTAGCGACCACTGCATGGCCAGGGTATTAGGTGCTGGAGTACCCTGCTCCAGTTCGTAATTGCCCAGGAGTATATCAAAACGCTCTCCGACCCCTTCCCTGCCTCCTTAACTATCCGTGTCAGAAAATGTCGACACTTTTCCGGCGAACACTGTAGGTATTCCTGACTAGATGTCGAACAGGAAATAAACCCCATAAAGTGTTAATATTATCCTATTATATTATCTATGCCCAAACAAGGAGGAAGATTGCACATGAGAGCGGGACTTCGGAGATTCTTTGTGAGTACTTTTTTGATGCTATTTCTCTTTACCAATCTTGTGTTAGCGACAGATAACAGTCTATCGTCAGGTCGAGCATCCGCCGAGAACAACAACGTGGCTGTTACCGGCATCACCATGCAAGAGCCGAGTACGAAAGTTGAGGTTGGCGAGAGGAAGGATCTCGTCGCTGTAGTCATGCCCGAAGATGCATCCAATACGGAAATAGTCTGGACCAGTAGTGACGATAGTGTCGCGGTAGTGGACGAGAAAGGTACGATTACCGGCATTGCTGCAGGAGTGGTCACCATCACAGCTACCACCGCAGATGGGGGCTTCACGGCTGAGTGCGTTGTGGAGGTCCAGGATAGTGTTCATGAAGCCCCAGACGAAGAAAAACCCGTGGCAGTAGCGGGCATCAGCATGGAAGAATCCTCGGCAACCATCGCTGTTGGCGAGAGCCGGGGCTTCAGTGTGGCCATTATACCGGAGAACGCGACCAATCAGCAAGTAATGTGGACTAGCAGCAACGAGACTGTGCTAACCGTAGATGCGAGTGGCTTGGTAACAGGTGTGAGTGCCGGAACAGCAACGGTTACGGCAACGACAGTCGACGGCGGCTTCACTGCGGAGTGTGCGGTTGAGGTGCAGGTGGATCAGATAGTTGCTCCAGGGGGGGCCGGTGCTATCCCGGTTACCGGGATAAGCCTCTCGGAAGCTACTACTACGCTGGCGGTCGGAGAGACTGAGCAGCTAGACGTCTCTGTCATGCCTGATAACGCCACCAATCGGCAGGTAGTCTGGACGAGCAGCGATTCCACCATAGCCACCGTGGATGAAGACGGATTCATCACTGCGGTTGCTGAGGGGACTGTGACCATTACGGTCACCACTGTGGATGGGGGCTTTAGCGCTGAGTGTGTCGTATGCGTGCAAGGTGAGGCAATCGGCTCTGTGATTGGGGATCCTCAATCACTGATTCGCGGGCGTTCAGATGATAGATCAGACAGGTTCATCATCAAGTACAGGCCCCAGACCAAGAAACGGGTCGATCTACCTGCTAGCGTCCAGAACGGCGGCAGAGATGCCGAGATGAAGAAGATAGGTATCGGTGGACGTGAACAGGACCATGAAGTCGTCGCCCTCGCTGAGAAGATGAAAATCTTGGACTTCGTCGATCTCTTGGGCATCAAGGGTAAGGCTGTGGAGATAGAGTATATCCAGCCCGATTACGAGGTGGCGCTATCATCCGTCGACCCCTACTTCGGCGACCAATGGGGCTTGGAGAACCAGCCCGTGGAGCCGGTACAGGACTACCGTTTCCTCATGGACGAAATGCTCTACAGAATGCCTCCGCACTTACGGATGATTCTGGAGAGCAGCCCTGAACTGCACGAGCTGTTTATGACCACCCCTCCCGAGGATCTACGGGACAGACTGCTGCGGGGAGAGATCACAACAGACGACATCTCGCCAGTGATGCTGTTGGAGCTGGACCATGAGCTGCGGTTCTATGAGAGGCTGAACAACACACCGGCCGCGCAGCCGGCGTATGCCTGTGATGCCGGTGTGGTTGACGCCTGGGAGGAATCTCAGGGTGAAGACGTCATCGTCGCCGTTATCGATACGGGAATCGACATTCACCACGAGGACTTGGCCGCGAACATCTGGACGAATCCCGGCGAAATACCAGGCAACGATCAGGACGATGACGGCAACGGCTACGTCGATGACCTCTCAGGCTGGAACTTCGTCGTCAACAACAACACGGTGTGGAGCAGCGGGCAGCCAGCAGACGACAGACACGGCACACATATTGCTGGGATCATCGCCGCTGAGAAGGACAACGGCGTTGGTATAGCTGGCGTCGCACCTAGAGCGAAGATCATGCCTTTGAAGGTGTTTGCGAACGGTATCGCTTATACCAGCGACATCATCGCAGCCATTGCGTATGCAGAGAAGATGGGTGCTAGGATTGTCAATGTGAGTTGGGGAAGCACGGCGGATAACCCGGCTCTCCAAGAGGCGATCGTGAGCAGTGATATGTTCTTTGTCTGCGCCGCGGGCAACAGCGGCGTCAACCTGGAGGAGCGGCCAGTCTACCCGGCAGCGTTCGACCTGGATAGCGTCATTGCCGTGGCTTCCGTGGGCAGCGGTGGTCTACCATCCTCGTTCTCCAACTATGGTACTTACGCCGTGCATGTGGCCGCTCCAGGCGAAGAGATCCTTAGCACCACGCCAGAGAATGGATATGAGAGCATGAGTGGGACTTCGATGGCGGCAGCCTTTGTGGCGGGCGAAGCGGCACTGCTGCTGAGCACCGACAGCCTTCTCGGACCCCTGGAGTTGCGGCACCGCATCGTACGTGGCAGCGATCGGCTTTCCACTTTGACGGACTATGTGCTGAGCGGCAATACGGCCAACTGCACGAATGCGGTGCGCGGATTGACTGGTGAGTCAGTTGTTGTCGCTCAGAGGCAGGCTACTACGGCCGATGGCCAAGAACCAGTCGCTACCGATGAGCTCACGCTCTTTGCCGCACAATCAGCCGGGCCGATCGGCGTGACCGCCATCACTGGCGGATTATTTCACAGCTTGGCGCTGAAGGAAAACGGAAAGGTCTGGGCCTGGGGTAGTAACTGGGATGGCCAGTTGGGGGACGGAACGACAACGCACAGGACTACGCCGGTGCAGGTGAGCGGGTTGACGGGGGTGCGTGCTATCGCCGCTCGGGAGCTGCATAGTCTGGCGCTGAAAGAGGACGGGACGGTCTGGGCATGGGGCAGTAACTGGTACGGTCAGCTGGGGGACGGAACGACGACGCAGAGGAACACGCCGGTGCAGGTGAGTGGGTTGACGGGGGTGAAGGCCATCGCTGCCGGAAGCTATCACAGCTTGGCACTGAAAGCGGACGGGACGGTCTGGGCCTGGGGCAATAACTCAAGTGGGCAGCTGGGGGACGGAACGTGGACGCAGAGGGCCATGCCGGTGCAGGTGAGCGGGTTGACGGAGGTGCAGGCCATCGCTGGCGGAAGCTGGCACAGCTTGGCGCTGAAAGAGGATGGGACGGTCTGGGCCTGGGGCGATAACTACTGCGGCGAGCTGGGGGACGGAACGTGGACGCAGAGGAGTACGCCGGTGCAGGTGAGCGGGTTGGCGGGGGTGCAGGCCATCGCCGCTGGTACCTATCATAGTATGGCACTCAAAATGGACGGGACGGTCTGGGCCTGGGGCAGTAACTGGTACGGCGAACTGGGGGACGGAACGATAACGCATAGGACTACGCCGGTGCAGGTGAGCGGGTTGACGGAGGTGCAGGCCATCGCCGCTGGGGACTGTCATAGTCTGGCGCTGAAAGAGGACGGGGCGGTCTGGGCCTGGGGCATTAACTACGACGGCCAGCTGGGGGACGGAACGATGACGCAGAGGGCCATGCCGGTGCAGGTGAGCGGGT
>CAYOCI010000091.1:0-5548 GCA_964402415.1 uncultured Clostridia bacterium | reverse complement strand
GGGACGGTCTGGGCCTGGGGCTACAACAACTATGGCCAGCTGGGGGACGGAACGACGACGCAGAGGGCTACGCCGGTGCAGGTGAGTGGGTTGACGGGGGTGCACGCAATCGCTGCTGGTGACTATCATAGTATGGTGCTCAGAGCGGATGGAACGGCCTGGGCATGGGGCTACAACAACTATGGCCAGTTGGGGGACGGTCGAGTGATGTTCGCCGTCCAGCCGATGGGCTTATACGGCGCTCCTCCGGCTGTCTCTGCAGTCTCAACCGACACGGAACTGTCGCTTTCATACAGTATGATTGGCGGCACAATGTACTATGAGATAGAGATAGACGGCTGTCTGCTCAATAACGGGAGGAACACGACCTACGCTTACCCCATGTCAACGCCGGGCACCTTGCCAACGTACAGAGTGCGTTCAGTTAACGAAGATGGGCCGGGCCTTTGGAGCGTAAACGGTCCCATCCAAGGTGCTCTTGGTGCCGCAACCGCATACAGTATTCAAGTCTCTTGGTCGTCGAATGGCAATCCCGGCGACACGCTGTATAAGCTCGCTGCTTTCGCCACAGATGATCGACTGGTGATCGAGGGCGATTGGATAAGCGCTACGTCCGGCGAGATTGCCGACCTCTCTCCCAACACATCCTACCGGATCAAGATCAAGGCCAAGAATGCTGACGGGGTAGAGAGTGCTTGGTATGAGGTGGGCACCGCGACCACTCTGGTGGGCTCTGACCTGGCGAACTATAACTTGGGTTGCTCTCTCGGCCAAGCCTACAACCTGGTCTTGCGTGCCTATCACCTCGGTGACGTAAGTGGTCGCACCTTCACAGTGGAATACGACCCAGCCGAGCTGGAAGTGCTGGACCTGTGCGCTTTCACCCAAGCGGCTGAGCTGTCCCCGGGGCTACTGGGAGATGCCGGTCTGGAGATTATGAGCTTCGCCCCTGGCCTGGTTGAGTTCACCATCACCCGTACCATGGAAAGCGGCAGCATCTGGTCGGGAGTGCTCAACTGCATCAGATTCCGCGCATTGATCGACGGCGAAACCAGCGTCACCTTGCACTAGCACGGCCTTAGATAGATGTTAGGAGGTAACCGTAGATGAAGAGATTTGCCAAGCAAATAGCGGCAATCCTGGTAATCGCGCTGGTTGCGACCAGCACCGTCTCCCTACTATCGGGCCGCGCGGCAGCCGCTTCATATTCCAACAGCCAGAGTCTCAGTCGGCCAGTGGCCATGGGGACGCAAGCAACCACCCAGATCATTGTGAAATACAAGGATAAGGATAAGACCAAGCAGGACAGCCTGAAAGCCAGCGTCAAGAGCAGCCTCAAGCTGTCAAAACTGGAGACCCTCAGGCACGTCGCCAAGTACAACCTGGACGTACTGGATCTGGGCAAAGGGACGAATATCAACCAAGTTGTCTCGCAACTGATGCAAGATCCGAACGTCGAGTACGCCCAACCCAACTTCGCTCTGAAGCTGTTTGAGGAACCGCTACCGCAGAACATCGATGAACTCCTGGCCGTATACGACATTGGCCAGATCATAGCCGGGCAGGAATGCAACTTAGGGACAGCCATTAACGCTCTCCCCGCTTGGGATATCACCATCGGCTCGCCCGCTGTCATCGTGGCGGTGTTGGACACCGGCATAGACATCAGCCATCCGGAGCTGGCCGGTGCTACACTCGCCGGCTGGGACTTCGTCAACGACGACTCCAGCGTCCATGATTCTCCTGCCGAAAAACATGGCACCCATATCGCCGGCATCATCGCGGCAAAGCGGGATGGCGAAGGCATTAGCGGCATCGCACCAAACATAAAGCTGCTGCCGCTCAAAGTTGCCGAGGACGGTACCGTCTTCACTGACAGCGTTTTGGCGGCCATTGAGTATGCCGAAAACATGGGCGCCAGCATCGTTAACGCCAGCTGGGGCGGGAGTGAGTACAACCCTGCACTGGAGCAGGCCATTGCCACGTCCGGCATGCTCTTCGTCTGCGCCGCCGGCAACAGCGGTAATTCCTCGCCTGTCTACCCTGCCGCCTTTGATCTGCCCAACGTCATATCCGTGGGCGCTGCTGACCCTGACGGCCACCGTGCCATATTCTCCAACTACGGCGAGTGGGTGGACTTGGCTGCCCCCGGAGTGACCATCATCAGCACCATTCCAGAGAGTAGCTACGGTTACGCCAGCGGCACCTCCATGGCCACCGGCTATGCCAGTGGCGCTGCTGCCCTCCTCGCCAGTCATGATGGTACGTTGACCGCAGCCGCCATGGCCGCAAGAATCAAGCGCAACGTCTCAGCCAACGAGTACGTCGACATGTCCACCTCCAGCGGAGGCATCGTGGATGCCTACCGGGCACTGATCGATGAGACCCCGTTCAGTGCCGAGGATGGCGTGAGCAGTGAGGAGAGACAAGCCTTACAGGGCGAGGTTTATCATATCATCTCTACACTCACCAGCCTGAATATCGCGACTGCTGAGCAGAAAGAGAAGATTCTCGGTTTCTGTGGTCTAGCCGAGTCCGCCGTGCTGGAAGCAGAACAGCTTGGCAACAGCTTGATGGACAGCATAGAGATAGCACGCCAGGCGACTGAACACGGCTTCACCATCAGTCAAGTCTCCGCACTCCTGGCTCAGTTCAGTAACGTAACTGAACTTGAGAAGGAGCTTGGCAGCTTTGCCCGGTTCATTGAGCGCTACCTGGTGCCTCAATCTGCAGAGCTAGAGCTAAAGGAGATGCTAGTGCAGGGATGCGCTGAAAACCAGATCCAGTCCGCCTATGTCGCCTCCCAGGTACTGTCGTTGCCCATCACCAATCTGCTAGCGGTGGAGAACGCTGCTCCTCTAGATCAGATACTGGCTTCTTTGAACATGCAGCTGACCACAGAAGAACTGGCCATTCTCAGCGAGTTCTTCGCGAAGTACATCGTCAATCAAAGCGCGCTCCTGACCTACGTCAGCCAACAGAGTATTTCCGTTACGCAGCTGAAGCAGACCTTCGACCAGTTTGAGCAGGACACATTTGGCGACTATGAAGAGACGTACGGCGAGCGGATTGATCTGTACGAAGAAGGGGAAGACGGTTCAATCACTGTCGAGAAGTACTTCGACGCCCCCTTCAGCTACCGTGTGAATGACACCGAAAACGTCAATCTGAATACCGGCGCCCTGGAATACTCGAGCGTTGACTTAAGCCTTCCTGGCATTAACGGGCTTGACCTGGACGTCGTCAGCCGCTACGACTCCGGGAGCGCCAGACTTTTTGGGGAAGACTATGAGATCGACCATGACAGTGAGTATAGAGTGCTGGAGAGAGAAATTGAGGTCTTGACCTATCCAAACGGCGACTATTCTATCAGGAGTACAGGCGAGTGGAAGAGTCGTGGGTACTATAGCTCGTACAGCAGCGCATATGCCAAGAAGGAAGAGATCGAGGATAGCGAGCCGGAGCACCTTAGCGACATTTATACCTCTAGAACAGTCGCGGAGTATCTCAGCGACTATACCTTCGACAAGGCGGATACTAACTGGTATTACACCAACCCATATCAAGAAGGCAGCCAGATCTATTATCCGCCTTCTCGCTATCATGTTAGCAGGGGCGGTCTGAGTGGCGATCTTGACTACAGCGGCTGGCAGCATCTTTTCCAAACCGGCTGGCGACAAGTATACAGTCCCTATTACGGGAGGCAGAAGTACCAGAATGATATTTGGTACAGATACCATTATCGCGGATGGATCTACGGCACCCAAGCGACCTATATCGGAAGTGTGTACCGGTTCCATCAGGCCACGATAGAAGACCATTCAACCACGAGCTATGACAACATCACCACCCCCAACACCTACGACGAATTGCGCCACAACCTCGGCTCCGGTTGGTCGCTGGGCTTTTCGTCCATTGAGATTAGCGATGGGCAGAAGTATCTCCACCTGGGCAATGGGAGCGTCTATCGCATCGACATCACCTCCACCCAGGGCGACTCCAATCTGCACGGTTACGTCCTAAATGACATACGCTTGGAGACAGACAACGGCAGCTACAGCAACGGAACGAAGAGCTCGGCTTATGTTCTGATCCACAAGGACGGCAAGAAGGAATACTTCGCCGACGACGGGCGGTTGCTGGGCATCCAGGATCGCTTCGGCAACACCATCAAGTTCGAGCATACCACCGTCAACGATACTGCCGTGATCAGCAAGATCACCGACACCGCCAACCGTGTGACAACGCTCGATTACTCGACCACGCCTACCGGCCGTAAGGCGGTAATCACCGCGCCGGACAACAGCACGGTGCAGTACCTCCTCGAGCCTATTCCCGGCTACTCCGGCGAGTACCAGTTGGTGAAGAAGATCGATCAAGCGGCTAGGGAGACTACCTTCAGCTACGAGTTCAGCACCGGCCTGTTCTCCTTCTTCAGCAAGTCCTATCGAGACAAGGCGAACACCTTTGCCAATCTGCAAGAGATCAACTATCCCACCGGCGCCCGTAGCCAGTATACCTATGAGAAGACCACAGGCAATTTCGGTAATCAGGGCTCACACGAATACTTCCGAGTGAAAATGCGCCAGGACGTGGAGAATGGCGCGAGCTACGACCGGCAGAGCTATCAGTATCTGCGGGATTACACCGGCTACGGCATATGCAACGATCCCGCCAATCTGCCGTCCAGCTTCACCTATGAGACCGAGATCACGTCCGTGGACAACACCAAGACCAACTTTACCTTTGACCATAAGCATCTGAAGACCAAAGAAGAGGTCAAGGAAAACGGAACCATCCTGACCGATCGCACCGAGTATGAGTACGATGCCAACAAACTGCCGGTGAAAGTGGTTGACCGCACCTACAACAAGGGCACCGGCCAATACCTGCAGTCGGTGAACAACTATGCCTACGACAGCGGCAAGTTCGGCGACCTGGTCGCCACCTGGGACAGCCAGACCGAGCGCAACAGCAGCAACCAGCCACTGAATGATGAGCACAAGACCAGCCTAAGCTACGATGCCAGTTATCGCTATCTGGTCGAAAAGACCTACAAGCGGGATACCAATCATACCATCCGCGAGGAGTACCAACCGTCGGCTGATCATAGAACCATCGCCTGTGCCAAAGTATACGAGAACGACCAACTGCAGTCCCAAAAGGCCTATGCGTACGACAGTCGCGGCAACTTGATCGAGGAGAAACGCTATCTGGACAACTGGACGGACTACGTCTCCACTAAGTACAGCTACCTGGATAACGTCCCCGCCCGCAACGGGCAGTTGGACGGCGTCTACCTGACCCGCCAGTGGACGGAAAACGTCTGCGACATTGCCAGCAGCCCAGTAGAGGCTAGACCAGGTAACCCAGCCGGAACCGTGGATGAAGTGTTCACGTACGACCTGATGGGCAGGCTACTGGAAAAGCAGGACCGCCTGGGTTCCATTACGTCCCACCAGTACGATAGCCTGGGTCGCGTCACCAGGCAGACCAACCCAGATAGTAGCTTAAGACTCTTCAGCTACGATGACCTTGAGAACAGCAT
>CAYOCI010000090.1:1952-13177 GCA_964402415.1 uncultured Clostridia bacterium | reverse complement strand
GCTTATATCCTTCGGTCTACTATATGGGGTACTGTTCATGAGACCCGCCCCTACAACAGGGGCTGCGGATTGCGCTCGCCTGCGACGCATGCGATGGTGTGGCGGTACGCGTGGAGGATTGTGGGTTAGGCGTTGCCTTACCCAGCGTGGGCGCCATCCCGTTCCCCTACCCCCCGGGGTTGGCAGAGGTAGAAGACTCCCGAACAGGCCTTGAGGAATGGCTCCACAGGATACTCGCGGCGGACCTCGGCGACTGAAGCGGCGGCGGGGTCATTGACCACGACATAGCCTGGCTTATAGCCCACGATGGTGATCAGATGCCCGCCTGTCTTGGGGATGGCGGCATTGGGTAACGCACCTTCCTGATAGCGGATGCTGCAGATCACCGGCCTTCCGGCCTCGATCTCCTTGAGGATCTCGTAGAGATCCTGACAATAGATGGCCTTGGCCTCGAAGCCGAGACTCCCTAGGACCGCTGTGTTCATCAACCAGTTGCCGAAGATGCCGGAGTTGCGATCATAGGCCATCCAGATCATCTTCTGGGTAGCGATATCAACCCCATGATACTTGGCCACCATCCCTAGGCAGGTGGGCGAACAGATCAGGTTGGCATACGACTTGTGCTGGATCATCTGCGATCGGCAGGGCACATCAAGGATCGTCGCGGCGATCTCGTGGCTCATGACCATGTTGTACTGCTGGCGATCGCGGGTGGAGACGAAGATATCATGCAAACAGACCTGGCTGTCAAACTCCGTCCGCCGCAGCTGTACCCGCCAACGGTAGCCGGTAGCGCGGTGCCCGTCCTTGACTTTTACCAGATCCACCTCGGTCCTGGCCCATTGGTCTTCCCAGCCCAGGCTGCTCCCGCCGAAGGTCTCATTCCAGACGGCGATGGGATAGAACTCAGTCCACTGCCCCTCGACCAAGATTTGGACTTCAACCTTGAGCGTGCTCTCCCCAGGTGTTCGACCGTTCCAGTTGACCAGTATTTCATCAAATGGCTCCGTACTCACGACCAGTGAGCTCACACTGCCGCGAAACTCCTCTTCATCCAAGACAACGGTACCCCGCTCCCAATGGGCGCGCTGCAGGGTTTCAATGATCGCCTTCTGCATACTCGCTACCTCCCATATCACGTATTGGTCCATGTGGTTGGACATTCGAGCGGCCACCGCGCCACCCAGGCCAGTGATCTCTACTACGGGCCGTGGGCTGAGGGCTGAGGGCCATAGACTGCTACTCCCATTCGCTATGGGCTCTTGTCCTTCCTTCTCACCGCACTCGCTGACTCCCCATGCCGAGCAGGGCTTTCTCCCGGGAAACAGAATAGATGGTATATCCAAATGCAGGATGTGAGATGCCATACTCGTCAAGGTCACAGTCCAGTCGCAGCATGGCCGCTGCTCCGCCGGTCACCGGGTCGGTGACTCCTGGGTGATCGACCACCATACGCCAGAAGGGATCTGTTTCAACGGCTTCTGCTCGCTCCTGCCCTGGGTGCAGATGCTGCGCTTTGATGGTCAGACCGCTTGGGATGTGGAGATCCCCTGCCCCGACCATGATAACCCCGTTATCTTCCGCCTCGAGAAGCTAAAGAAGTAGTCTCGGTCGCTGACCGAGACTACTTCTTCTACCTGGCATGTTGACTTAGTCGACACGATCAGCCAACTACTTGGCGCGTCGCGCCAGGGGTTTTGCGATCTCCACATGGCCAGCGAGGCTATCCGTCTGCTTCCCATCGATCAGAATCTGCACGCGCTGGATGGTTGGGGTCTCGAATAGACAGGCCAACAGACTGTTGATCAACAGCGCCTCGCCCGATGAGCCAACGTTGACGTTGCGTATCTCGCGGCTGAAGTCCACCGTCACCAGGTCCCCCGACTGGCTCACCTTGGCAGTGGTCCCCTGCGGGATCAGGCTCACTGCATTGCTGTTAGCTTTCGGCCCCTGGATCAGTTGATCGACAATCATCTGCGGCGTCGCCGGACCTGGTTGGCCCAACTCACGCTTCTCGACCAACAGCTTCTCAGCGCTCTTGTCCGGGAAGTACAGATTGATGGTCGCATTGGTCTCTGGTACCTTAGGAGGCGGTGCAGGTGTCGTTGTGGCTCCCGGACCAGAGAGAGGGGCGGGTTGTGTCGTCCGTGGCGCTGCGCATCCCGCCAAGACAAGGGCTGTCGCAAGTATCAGTACCATCAGTCGTCGCATCTCAACACCTCCATGTCTTACGAGTCCACAGCCCACAGCCCACAGCCCGCAGTAGAGTTCCGGAGACGACGCGTAAGGTCCCCTCTGGGCTAGCGACAGCGCACCAATAGCTCGGTCGTTTCCACTTCCCGCCACTGTGGGCCGCGGGCTGCGGGCCGCGGGCAATTACTCTCTCCAATCATCCTCGGCCAGATCTGTCAGTACTGTGGCCGTGGCGCGAATGCCATTGAAGAAGTCCTTCAGCTTGATATTCTCATTCGGAGCGTGATTGTTCTCATCAGCCCCAGCATAGGGGACCCAGATCGAGGGCAGCCCGAGGTGCTTGGTCAGGATGTAATCGGGGGTGCTGCCGCCCAAGGATGGCCAGATAACCGGTTCTTCGGGGTAGGCTTTACGCACCGACTCCACGACCTTGCGGCAGACAGGCAGGTCCGCAGGGGTCTTAGATGGCAAGTAGGAGCCGAGGTGCGTCACCTTCACATCCGGGTTGTGCTGCTCGACATGGCGCAGGAATTTGGCATAGATGTCATTCGGGTCCTGGTTGGCCACCAAGCGCATATCCATCTTGATCGAAGCCTGGCAGGGGATGATGGTCTTGGAGCCTGGTCCCTGGTAACCACTGGTCATGCCGCAGATATTGAAGGTCGGCTGAAACATCAGGCTCTCCCAAAAGCCCACCCCCGGGCGCATCCCCGGTCTGCCGAGCCCTGTTTCGCGCAGGAACTCAGCCTCATCGTAGGGAATATTGTCCAACAGCTTGCGTTCATACTCGCTGGGTAGGAGCACGTCATCGTAGAACCCTTCGATGGTGCAGCGGCCATCTGCATCGCGCATGGTCGAGAGCAGTTGCACCAGTTCCCAGGCAGGGTTCGGTACAACACCGCCGCGGTTCCCCGAGTGGAAGTCGCGGTTCGCCCTCTGCAGATCCAGCTGCACGTAGAGCAGACCCCGGACCCCGTAGAAGACCACTGGGCGCCCGCTATCGTGCATGGGGCCATCGGAGCTATAGGCCACGTCAGCACGGAAGAGTTCGCGATGCTTGGCCAAGAAGGCCGGGAGATTGGGCGAGCCGCTCTCCTCTTCGCCATCAAAGAGCATCTTGACGTTAATCTTGGGGAAGCTATTGGTCGCTTTCATTGCCTTGATCGCCAGCACATGGGCGATCATCTGCCCCTTGTTATCGCCGCTGCCGCGGGCATAGACGCGTCCATCGCGAATGGTTGGTTCGAACGGCGGGCTCTGCCACAGCTCCAGCGGATCGGCGGGTTGAACATCGTAGTGACCATAGATCAGGATCGTGGGAGCATCGGGATCAGTCATGACCT
The DNA here is from genome assembly GCA_964402415.1 of uncultured Clostridia bacterium. GTDB lineage: Bacteria > Bacillota > JAAYKD01 > JAAYKD01 > CAYOCI01 > CAYOCI01. The sequence continues at coordinate 9,641 of CAYOCI010000090.1, read as the reverse complement.
GTCCGTAGACCACAGGCAGCCCATCGGTGGGCATTACTCGGGCCTCGATTCCAGCCTCTTGCATCATCTGAACGAGAAGCTCTGCACACTCCTCCACCCCTTCGCCACTGGCGCTGATGCTCTTCTGGCGGATGAGCTTGAACAAGGCTTCGAGTTCCTCTTGCTGATGTGCGGTGATATAGTCGTAGATCTTCTGCATATAGTTGACCCTCCTTAACAGTTCTCGTGCAGTCCCACATGGCGCCCTGGTGGCCCAGCCAGCGACGAAACCGCCATCCGCCACTCGGGCGTTCGTCCCCCCTGCGGGCGGGGCTGTGGGCGGGGGCTGTTCTCATAACCTCTATCTTATCTCCAGCAGATAACCGGGCAACCCCAGCGCCTGCATGACGCTCACGACCACGGCGTGGATCGATCGTTCGAGATCCAACTGCCCACCCCTGCCATAGACCGGTTGATGCCCATCGATCAGCGCGACCACGGAAGATCCTAGGCAATCCTTAATGTAATCAATGCATGGCTGCACCCGGTCAATGTAGAACTGATAGCGCCGCTCTAAGCTTTCATCTGTGTCATCAAGACGACCACGATTGAGGGCGCGGACCTTCATCTGCTCCTTGGTGATCGACATATGCATGGTCTTAATCACGGGGATCTGAAGCTCGGCCAGCAGTTGGAGTAGGTGCCGAGCGGCTGGAATGGTACGGGGATAGCCATCAAGGATGAAGATGCTGCTGCGCAACTCGGGAGAATGAGTGAAGACAGCGGTGATGATCTTCTCGGTCCAATCATCGGGAACCAGTAGCCCTTTGGTCACGCAGTATTCCAGCCAGTCCAGCTGTGAGGGTTGATCTCCTGCGGCACCACGCACGAACCGGATCAGATCGTCGCGATACTCCTCAGCCTTGTGGGCCAAACGAGGCGGGTTATGCTGGGGATCGAAGATACTAACGCGATCGCTGATCCCATAGTCATCGGCGAGCTGGCGCCGAAAATCATCATCCTCGCGAGCACGACTAATGGTCGTACGCAAGATGCTACCCATAGAAAGATGCCGGCCGGCGGGAATGGATAAGAAGCGGCAAAGCGCCTTGGCAATCTCACCTTTGCCGCAGCTGGAAGGCCCGGTAAGCAAGATGACCCCTCGCCCCTGAACCTCAACACTCTTGACGAAGATGCGAATCTCGCCTCTGAGGCAGGTAGGGCACTCCTGGTGATCGATCATGGCACACCCCCGGTTACAAAAATAGTCCGAAGCCATCGGGAGAGCCCGCGTGCGCAGTCGGGCCGCCCCAAGCACTCCCAGACCCCCTAGGCCACGAGTTATGATTCCCACTGACGGTGGTAATTTTGTTCGATCTTCTTCAACGTCGCCTGTTCTAGATCAATGCCAGTGACACTGGCGAGCTGCAACAGATATAGCAGAACGTCGGCCAGTTCTGCCCCCAAGGCATCAGGGTCTTGGGCCTGCTCACGCCACTGAAAGTGTTCGAGCACCTCAGCGGCCTCGATCATCAACGAAGCAGCGATATTCTTGGGTGTCTGCTGCTTAGGGCTGTCTAACCGGTACCACCCTTTTGATTCAACCATTTGGTGCATCGCGTTGGTTAGGTCTCGTATCTCCATCGTGGCGCCTCCTGAGGTGACCGTTACAGCTGGCAAAGACTATGTCTCATGGTTAACCTTGCTTGGGCTGGGGAAACTATTCGCCGCACCCCCATGGTTTTCCCTGCCTCGGGTGGCGCAATATTGAGAATGACGCGTACCTGCGATGGTTCAGTTGGCGAATGATGGCAATAGGCGTGTCCCTATTCCGGGCGTGGCTGCGCAGCAACATGCCCACGCTCACCGCAGCCACAATTAGCCGGACCCGGCTGCGCAGGCAACGGGTCCACTCCCGCCGAGCGCCACAACGAGCGCCGGTTAGGCGCGGGTCGACAGCGACTAAGAAAGTCGCGAAAGACAGTTGAAGCGAAGGACGGGAGGTAGATTGCTGCTCATTCTAGGCGCGGTGTCGACAGCGACCGCCAAGGTCGCGAGAGACAATTGTGACGGATGATGAGCGGTTGATTGCTGCTAGCATGAAGGTCTCCCTAGCCCCTCGTGGGTTAAGTCGATAGGGACACCTTTTCAATCCCAGCGGCGCTGCCGTCTGGCAACATTAGGAACCACATAATTGAGGTGATGTTGAGTTGAACATGATCCTGTTTATCTTCTTTGCCCGCGTTATTGATATGTCGCTCTCTACCATGCGTATGATCTTGGTCTTCCGCGGACGGCGGCTGGAAGGTGCGGCTCTGGGCTTCATCGAGGTTACCATCTATATCACGGCGCTCTCGCGAATTGTTGGTTCCATCGACAACCTCGCGAATCTACTGGCGTACTCGTCCGGCTTTGCAGTTGGGACCTTGGTAGGAGGCTATATTGAGGAGAAGTTGGCGCTGGGGCTACTGACACGTCTTTCCCTTTCCCAAGTATCAGCATCAGATGCTCGAGGAGTTGCGCGGTGCTGGTTTTGGAGTCACCGCCATTCGCGCCGAGGGCCTAATCGGCGAGCGCATCATCTTAGAGACCTTTATCCGCCGTCGCGAATGGGGCAAACTAACGGAGATCGTCAGTCGCATCGACCCCGAGACCTTCGTCGCCGCCTTGGATACGAAGGTGACCTTGGGCGGCACGTTCAATATGATAAAGATGAAGGCGAAGTAAGCGCGAAAACGCGCTTACTTCGCCTAGTCCCTAGCCTCGAGTCCCTAGTCCCTAGTGAGAGTGTCGAAAGATGGCAATACTACGCGGAACGGTTGCCGACGCCCACTAGGGGTTGCGGGCGCAGCAAGCACCGCCCCTACGGGTTACGGTTCGTCCCGGTTGTGCGGTCGCAGCCGTGCTGCGCCGAGGTCACCCAGGCCCTCCCCTGACTCCCTACTAGGGACTAGGGACCAGGGACTTCTATAAGGGAGGTCTTCCCATGAGCATCTTATCCCGCATGCAGGTTCCGGTCTTCAAGGCTGAAGGTGTACAGCAGCTCCCCCGTGACAAATGGCGGCTGACCGTCACGGGTCTGGTTCAGAAAGACCAAACCCTAACCTTTGATGACCTGTTGGCCATGCCGCAGAGCAAGATCGATTGCCGCTTGACTTCAGTCAGCGGCTGGAGCTTTCGTGCCACCTGGGACGGGGTCCTCTGGAGCGACTTTGCCAACCGCATGGGCGTACAGCCCAAGGCGTCGCACGCCATCTTCAGCAGCAGTGGTGGCTACGATACCTGCGTCTCATTGACGGATCTCGATCATCCCCGGGTGCTGATCTGCCACGGGGTCGAGGGTGAGCCTCTCGAAGCAGCCTATGGCGCCCCAGTGAGGATGATCATCCCCAATCTGTGGGGCTACAAGAGCTGCAAGTGGCTGACGCGGATTGAGTTCACCGACCATATGACGGGCGGATACTGGGAAGACCGCGGCTACCCCCGCCAGGCCTTTATCGAACCCGGGATCACCATCGACTGGAACACCCGCGCCAAACGTGAGAACGAGGGCGGAGAGATACTGTGGTGATTTGGATGCCAGCAGCCCGCGGCCCGCGGCCCACAGTTGAGTGTTAAGCACGGGCGCTTGTCTCTACCTACCGGCTGTATCCTGGACAAGGCAACAGGTATGCCTCTAACAGACTACTTCGCCATGCCACCACTTCGGCAGCACCACAGAGGATGAAATGCCCCACCCTGTGGATGGTTGATTCCACTGCTGGCGGCGGGCACTCTCATATCAGCACGTATGTACACCGAGAGGCCCCAGCGAAACGCTGAGGCCTCTTCTTCGTCTGGAGCCCCTACTGCGGGCGGCGGGCTGTGGGCTACGGGCTGATGGAAAGGTCGTGGACGACCTCTCCATCAATAACCGTCATCTCCACCCGTAGATCCTTGATCTGCTCGTCGGGCACGGTCAGAATATCGTCCGAGAGCACCGCTAGATCGGCAAGCTTGCCCACTTCCAGCGATCCGACCTTGTCCTCCAGGAAGGCCAGGTAGGCGCCGTTGATGGTGAAGAGGCGCAGCATGGTCATGCGATCCAGGCACTCCGCAGTGCCGAGCGAGCGACCCTGCGAGGTCTTGCGTGCCACAACGCTGTACATCCCAAGGAAGGGATTATAGTGGGCGGAGGTCATGTCGGAGTTGGCTGCCACCAAGATCCCCCGCTCGAGGTAGGTCTTCAGCGGCTTATAATGATGCAGCCTCTCCTCCTCCACCTGGTCAAAGTAGATATCACCCTCGACATAGATGAAGCCCGGTTGGACGGAGACCGCGATCCCCCGGCGAGCCATGATCTCCAGACTCTCCTCGGTGGGCAGATAGCCGTGGATAATATTGTGGCGTACGTGCGGCTGATCCAGCTCGCCCATGACCTTGTCAAAGGTGCGCAGGGCGATATCCTGTGCTAAGTCGCCGCAGCAGTGGATCCCGATCGACCAGCCAGCATGGTGTCCCTCACGGAAGTAGTCTTCCAGCTTGCCGATATCCAAGCGCAACGGAATACTGCTGACATGCCCGTCTTTGTAGGGCTTGTTGAGCATGGCGGTCTTGCTGCCCAAGCCACCATCGATCGCCATCTTTAACGCACCCACATTGAGCCGCTCATCGCCAAAACCGGAGGTGAAGCCCGTGTTCGGCACCAAACCATCCAGGTCTTTCCCTTGGGTGATGTAGAGCCCATGCCAAGCCGGCATCATGCTCACCCGGACAGGGAGCTCGCCTTGGCGGCGGACGTTCTGATAGGCGCGCATGCCCAAGGGAGTTACCCCCGGGTCAATAATCGTGGTGATGCCATATTTCACATACTCATGGGTGGCGCGTTTGACCGCCTCTTCGTCGAGAGCGACCGCCTCAGCGACCTGGCGGCGGGGCATGATCTTGCGCACCAGGTTCTGGGCGCCATTGCGCAGGACGCCAGTGGGTTCGCCGGTACTCGGATCGCGATCGATCTGACCACGCTCAGGGTCGGGAGTGCTGCGATCGATCCCGGCCAGCTGTAGAGCGCGGCTGTTGGCGACGCTCATGGCGAACAGGCGGTGCAGGATCACCGGATGATCGGGGGCGACGTGGTCGAGATCCCAGCGTGTGGGCAGACGGTATTCGGCAAACTGGCTCTCAATCCAGCCAGCCCCTTCGATCCATTCGTCCTTCGGAACGGCCGCGGCCTTGGCAGCCACCCTCGCCTGCATCTCACCGATGGTCTGGGCGCCAAAAAGCAAGACGCCTGCCATCATATGGCCGGCCTCAATGATATGGTTGTGGGAGTCAACGATACCGGGGATCACCGTCTTGCCCTTGAGATCCACCAGCTCTGTCTGCTCGTTAGCCAGCGCCAGGATCTCATCGTTGCCGCCTACCGCTGCGATCCTGTTCCCCGTCACAGCGACGGCCTGGACGATACGATTGTCATCGTTCATGGTCAGGATCTGGCCGTTGTGAAAGATGAGGTCGATCATCGATGCTGCCTCCTTTGATCCTACGAAACTGTCTCTCTTTTCGCTTCCCGCGTACCACAGTCCTTTGTGTCTGGGAGCAAACAGAAAAGGCGCAGCCATGCTGCGCCTATTTCCTGCGATCTTTCCCCAGTCCCCCACTAGGGACTAGGGACTAGGGACTAGGGACTCACTTAGTTACTCTCACCCCGTGGGGGTTGCGGGATCATGATCACTTGACCTGGGAAGATCCGGCTGGGATCAGTGATCTGCGGATTGATGGCGAGGATGGCGTCGACGGTGGTGCCGAAGCGGCGGGCGATGAAGAAGAGGGTATCGCCGACTTGAACCACGTATCTAAATGACGCGGGGGGTTGGGTAGTCGGTGGCTGGGTGGTGCCAGGCACGTTGGGGATGCAGATGACCTGACCGACCTGCAGGTTGTTGGGGTTCACCCCTGGGTTCAGGGCCTGGATCGCCGCGATGGTGGTACCAAAGCGATTGGCCAGGGTGAAGAAGGTGTCGCCTGCCCGGATGGTGTAGGCGAAGCTGCCGGCGGGGCAGGTTTTCGGCGGCATGGTGGTCGGAGGCATGGTCGTCGGGGTTGCCTGCGGGATGCAGATGATCTGCCCGATCTGCAGGTTGTTGGGGTTGACACCAGGGTTCAGTGCCTGGATAGCAGCGACGGTGGTGTTGTACCGTTGAGCCAGGTTGAAGAAGGTGTCACCAGCCTGAACGACGTGGGCAAAGCTGCCGGCTGGGCATTGACGAGTGGACGCCGTCGTTTCCTGCCGGGGGGCGCCAGGGATACAGATCGGCATCCCGACTTGGAGATTGTTGGGGTTGATGCCAGGGTTGAGGGCCTCAATGGCGGCAACGGTGGTGCCGAAGCGATTGGCTAGGGCGAAGTAGGTGTCACCGGCCTTGATAGTGTAGGCGAAGCTGCCAGCCGGGCAGACTTTGGGCGGCATGGTGGTCGGAGTCATGGTCGGCGGGACCGGGGTTCCAGCCGAGATGCAGATCACCTGACCGACCTGTAGCGCGTTGGGGTTGACACCCGGGTTGAGCGCCTGAATGGCTTCGACGGTGGTGCCAAAGCGTTGTGCCAGTCTAAAGAAGGTGTCGCCGGCCTGGACGGTGTAAGCGAAGCTACCACTAGGGCATTGGCGGGATGCCAGAACAGGGACAGCAGCTTCCTTCGCTTCCGGAGCTTCGGCCTCAGCCTTGTTCTCCGTTACGCGAGCCATCACCGGAGCAGCCTCTTCCCCGGCTTTGTCGTCTTCGGCAGAGCGTGGGGCGCCAGGGATGCAGATCCTCGAGCCAATTTGGAGGTTCATGGGATCGGCGTTGGGGTTCAGCGCCTGGATGTCCTCGATGGTGGTGCCGAAGCGGCGTGCCAAGAGGAAGAAGGTATCGCCAGCTTGGATGGTGTAGGCAAAGCTGCCGTTGGGGCACTGTCCGGGCGGGAGGGAGCCTTCAGCCTCGGGGATGCAGATTATCCGGCCGATCTGCAGGTTCATGGGATCGAGACCGGGGTTCAGGGCCTGAATCGCCGCGACAGTTGTTCCGAACCGCTGCGCCAAGAGGAAGAGGGTGTCGCCAGACTTAATGATGTAGGCGAAGCTACCGCTCGGGCAGGTGGTCGGCGGCATGGTCGTCGGAGTTGCCTGCGGGATGCAGAGCACGGAACCGATCTGGAGATTGTTTGGATTGACGGTGGGGTTGAGAGCCTGGATGGCAGCTACGGTGGTGTTGAACCGCTGCGCCAGGAAGAAGAAGGTGTCACCGGCTTGGATGGTGTAGGCGAAGCTGCCAGCCGGGCAAGAGACTTGCGGGATGCAGATCGTCGAGCCGATCTGGAGATTATTGGGGTTGACATTGGGGTTCAGCGCCTGGATGGCGGCCACGGTGGTGTTGAACCGCTGCGCCAGTAGGAAGAAGGTATCGCCGGATCTGATGGTGTAGGCAAAACTGCCAACCGGGCATGTTACTGGCGGCATGGTCGTCGGGGTCGTCTGCGGGATGCAGATCACTTGACCGATCTGGAGATTGTTCGGGTCAACACCGGGGTTCAGAGCAGCAATCGCGGCCACGGTGGTATTGAAGCGCTGCGCGAGCAGGAAGTAGGTATCGCCAGCCTTGATCGTGTAGGCGAAGCTGCCCGCTGGGCAGACCTTGGGCGGCATGGTCGTCGGGGTCGTCTGCGGGATGCAGATCACTTGACCGATCTGGA
>CAYOCI010000090.1:0-1852 GCA_964402415.1 uncultured Clostridia bacterium | reverse complement strand
AGGTATCGCCAGCCTTGATCGTGTAGGCGAAGCTGCCCGCTGGGCAGACCTTGGGTGGCATCGTGGTCGGTGGCATGGTTGTCGGCGGCAGTGTGGGAATGCAGATCGTCTGTCCCGGGAAGATCAGGTTCGGGTTGGTGATCTGCGGATTGGCCGCTAGGATGGCAGCCTCAGTAACACCGAACCGGCGAGCAATCAAGAAGATCGTATCGCCAGGCTGAACGATGTAGGGGAAGGTCCCAGCGCCACAGGTGGCGGGAGGCGGCGTAGTTGGTTGGATGGTGGGCGGTACGGTTGTTGGGGCCGCACCGGGGATGTAGATGACTTGGCCGGGGTAGATGAGGTCCGGGCGAGCAATCTGGTTGATCTGCATCAACGCCTCGACAGTGGTGCCGAACCGACGGGCGATGAAGAACAACGTGTCTCCAGGTTGCACGACATAAGGAAAGGTTCCCGGTGGTTGAACCGGCGGTTTGCCCGGCTGGCCGACGGGGATATAGAGCATGTGGCCTACATAGATCATCGCCGGGTTGACAATGTGGTTGGTAGCCATGATGGCCTCCACCGAACACCCAAACATCCGCGCGATGAAATAGAGGCTATCCCCTGGTTGCACGACGTACGGGATAAACAACTGCACGACCCCCTTACAAACATCATGGAGTGGTGTTGCACCTAATCTAATCTATGGCGGGGGTTGGCGGATTGTGTCATTCTCGTTGAAAAAGAACGTCCTTTGCGTCGAGGACAAGACCAATCCAATTGCAGATTGGACTGGTCCTTCTCCTAATGGAACTACACGTTCTTCCATACGTCCTACAATCGATTTCCCAAGTAAAATCAAGCAATTCGACGAATGACGATCTAAATATTGCGTCTATAATTGGACTCATTGACCTTTCCTGTCACCAGGAATAGGATAGGAGCAGATAGAGAGGTGGGTATTCTGGAATCATGTGTAACTTAGCTTTGGGGAGCCGCATGACGATAGATCAGGCGTCCGCGGTCAATGCAAGTTCCCCATGGTGAAGTGATGCAGTTCCTGATACAACACCTACGAAGTACAAGGGAGTTGTGTTCTAGTATGCAGTTCGTCATGTCTCTCATCAGTATCGTTATCATTGATCTCGTCCTATCTGGCGACAACGCGGTCGTTATCGCCATGGCGACCGTCAAGCTTCCGACACACCAACGCTCTCGGGCTATTCTATGGGGCAGTCTTGGCGCCATAGGACTGCGGGTGGTACTCACCGTCCTTGTCGCCTATCTGCTGCAAGTGCCTCTGCTGCAAGCGATCGGCGGTCTGCTGCTGGTCTTTATCGCCCACAAGCTGCTCTCACAGCAACATGAGGATGAAAATGTCAACGGGGCTAGCTCCTTCTGGTCTGCCATCCGCACCATCATTGCCGCTGACTTCATCATGAGCCTGGACAACATCCTAGCTGTCGGCGGTGCGTCCCACGGGAATCTCGTTCTCCTGCTAACCGGTCTCTTCCTCAGCATGACGATGATCATGTGGGGGAGTCAACTGATCGCCAAGCTAATGGAACGGCTCCCCGGCTTCATGTATGTCGGGGCAGGGATCCTCGTCTGGACCGCTGGTAAGATGATGGTCGATGACCGCTATCTTGTCAGCCGCTTCCCCGCTATCCATGAGTTCAAGCTTGTGGTTCCCGCGGTCCTGATGACGCTAGTACTGGGCTGGGCCTTTGCCCGCCAGTTCAGCCGCTCCACCTCACGACGCAGCACCGCTGCCTAAGAAAGTCAGACCAACGAGAAAAGAGCCGACCATACGGTCAATGTCACTAAGTTAAGGGTAAGTGCAGGATTTGAAGAAGAGCGTCGTGAGGGG
>CAYOCI010000089.1:0-13731 GCA_964402415.1 uncultured Clostridia bacterium | reverse complement strand
GCCGGCCCGCAGGCGGGTTGGAGACCCGCCCAATTCCTGACGCCCTGTCACAATCCTTTTTTTGCAGAATGGGTGCAAATTGATCGGCTCCGCTGGATCCGATCACGGGCCGGCCTCAGACCGGCCCCTACATATCACATCCACCTCTAGCATTGATATGTTGTATAGCCCTGAACCTTATACGAAGCGCCGTAAGGCGCCCTGGGAGAGTAGCCATCGCGGGACAACAACTCGTTGCTCAAAAACGTCGTTTGGCTTAAACAGCCCTCATCCGTAGCTAACCGTGTAGAGGCTCTGCTTCCCACGCCCGCGTTCCTCACGCTTCCCACTCTCACCGAGATCGGCACCAAACTTGCTATACCAACTACACGGATCATAACCCATCTAAAAATGAAGGGAACGATTAAATGGCAAACGAGCAGCGACCTTTGGTCTACTACATCGCCGCCAGTCTGGATGGCTACATAGCCAAACAAGACGGTAACTTGGACTGGCTGTATGAAAACGGTCGATCCTACACGGGTTATCAAGATGTGTACCGGACCATGGACGCCATCATCATGGGACGGTCAACCTATGACTGGATCTTGGCGAATGGAGAGTGGTCCTATGATAAGAAGTGCTATGTCTTTACCCACCGCACCGATGAGCCAAAGCACAACGTGGAGTTCGTTAGCGGTGATGTAAGTGAGTTCATGGGCTCCCTACGACGACAGGGCGGGTCGAGGGTCTGGCTGATGGGCGGCTCCGATCTAGCGGGTACTTTTATCAGGGCTAACCTAGTCGACGAGTTTATCATCACGATTATCCCCGTTATCGTCGGAAGTGGAATACCGCTCTTCAGGGAGTACAATCCATTTACCAAGCTAACGCTCAAAGAGATCAAACGCTTCGATGACATCGTTGAGCTTCACTATGCGACAAAGCGTGATTAGCCCAAAAAATCCATATTCAACTACAAACTGGGCTGCAACATTGGAACAAATACCTCCTTCTGATCGTAATTGCGGTATTGAAGTCGCGCAATGAGTGGGCGAGAGGAGCGGAGTGTATGGAACACAACAAAAGCAGGCGAGAGGTCATCAGACACGGTATCTCATTTGGTACCTGTCTTGCCATGGTGATCTCGTACACTGCCTGGAAGTCAATCGGGTGGGCGGTTTTTCACGGCATCCTTGGCTGGCTCTACGTGATCTACTATGTGATCAAATACTAGCTCAGGTATCCAGCCCCAACGTGTGACCTACGTTCTTCCGACCAGCGGAAACGCAGGTCTTTCTTCTTAAACCACTTGAGCGTATCGGTGACAGAACCGACTCAGGGAGAGACCCGGCCGAAGCCGGGTCTTTTTCTATGCTGACGAGCGCCCGCGGATAGCTCGCGAACCGCTCGCGAATTGCCTTAACATGAGCTCTTGCATCCGAGCCAAGGGGGCTCAGTGAACTGCTTTTGAGTTGGACGAAGAGAATTGATAATATTTCGACCGCTCGGCCATATGGTGTAGTGTCGTCCATGAGAGCTGTGCCCACATCCAATAGCGGAGAGAGGGCACTGAGAGCCTAGCCGGAAGTGGGGTGCAAGACTGTGCTGCTGCAGACGTTGGTTACCGGCCTTGCTGTAGGTGGGGTATATGCCTTGATGGCGGTGGGGTATTCGCTGATCTTCAGCATTCTGAACTTCAGCAATTTCGCCTATGGCGCCATCATCATGCTTGGGTCATACTGTGGCTATTTCGCTCTGGTCAAGTTTGGGCTCCCTCTTCCCTTGGCTTTGGCTACAGCTATGCTCGGCGCTGGGATACTGTGTTACCTCAATGAGCGTATCGCTTACAGTTCACTACGCAGAAGAAAGGCCCCCTCTCTCTACTTCATGATCAGTGCCATGGGGAGCTCTATCTTCCTCGAGAACTTGGTCTATGCAACCATAGGTTCCCGTTTCATGTCCTATCCACAGATCTTCAAGCAGGGGTCGATCACCATCTTTGGCTCCTCTGTAGGGCTACTGGACATATTCGCCATCGTCTTTTCAGCGGTTGCCATCTATGTTCTCAACTATTTCATCACCCACTCACGGACTGGTATCGCGATTAGGGCAGCATCTTACGACGCCATGGTCAGCCAGATCAACGGCGTCAATCTCAACCGTTTGATTGGTTTGGTGTTTGTCATCGCTGGAGGTATGGCTGGGCTATCGGGTGTCTTCTTGGGGATGAAGTACATGGCTTATCCTACCATGGGCTGGATCACCAACAAGGCCTACATAGCGGCTGTCATAGGCGGATTGGGGAGTCTCCCTGGCGCAGTCGTTGGCGGTATCTTGCTAGGGTTGCTCGAGTCGCTGATCTCGGTCTATGTCTCCTCGGTCATCCGCGACGTGTTCAGCTTTTCGTTGCTGATCGCCATGCTGTTGATCATGCCCGCTGGGCTCTTCGGTAAGTATCTCGAAGAGAAAGTGTAAAGGGGTGTTCCGAGGATGTCGAACTACGTGCAAGGAGTCCTGGCCCTAGCCTTGATCAACGTCATATCTGTAGTGGGCCTATCTGTCTTTACCGGTTTCACGGGTCTCTTTTCGTTGGGCCACGCGGCATTCATTGCGATCGGGGCATATACGGCGGCCATCTGCACCCATTTCTATCACATAAATTTCGTCATTGCTTTAATTCTTGGAGGGTTGATCTCCGGGCTGGTCAGCCTAGCGATCGGAGTTCCGACACTAAGGGCGAAGCTCCGAAGCGACTACTTTGCTATCGCCACGCTGGGATTCGGCGAGGCAATCCGCGTCACCCTAGAGAACCTGCCGATCACCCAAGGTGCCCGCGGTCTGCCTGGGATCAGAGCGTACTCGACCTTTCCCATGGTCCTGATCGTCTGCACTATCGTGGTTATATTGACAAGAAACTTCGTCTACTCGTGCTATGGGCGGATGGCTGTGGCAGTACGAGAAGACTTTACGGCGGCGGAGATGATGGGAATAAACCTCTTTGCAGTTCGGTTGCGCTCGCTGTTCTTCAGTGCCCTATGCGCCGGGATAGGTGGTGGCCTGTTCGCACACTATATCAGTTTCATCCAGCCTAGTATGTTTACGAGTGTGCAATCGACAATGCTGACAGCGGCAGTGGTCGCAGGCGGCATGGGGAGCATTACGGGGCCGATACTGGCCGCGCTGATCTTCGCAGCGATCCCCGAGGTACTACGCGTGGCGAATATGTGGCGCCTAGTCGCCTACGGAGTAGTGCTAGTTTGCATCATGGTCCTTCGTCCGCAGGGGATCTTCGGTTACAGGGAGATCAGCCTTGTGGGGGTCGTTAAGCTCCTGAGCAGGCTACGTGGTGCACCGAAGGGGGGCTCAAACTCTACATGGCTGTCCTAAAAATTACTCAGCTGTCGAAGAACTTCGGTGGCATCGTTGGTTGCGAAGATCTAAGCTTCGCGGTCGAAGCCGGAGAAATCCTTGGCATCATAGGGCCCAATGGAGCCGGAAAGACCACGGTATTCAATCTGATAACCGGGGTCTATGCTCCCTCACGGGGGCAGATCACTTTTGGGGATGAGGAGATAGCGGGGCGGGGTCCGGACTGGATCGTTCGTAAGGGAATCGCTCGAACCTTTCAAAACATAAGGCTGTTTAGGAATCTGACGGTGTTGGAGAATGTGCTGATCGCCCTTGATCAGAAACAAGTTCAATACTCGTTGCCGCAAGCGATGCTGCGTTTGTGCGGTGTGAGCAAGTCTGAGCACCGGCTTAGGGAACTGGCGCTCGAGCATCTGGAGACCGTGGGGTTGACGGAGAAAGCCACCCACCGAGCAGATAGCCTCCCGTATGGTTTGCAGCGCAAGCTGGAGATCGCCCGGGCTCTGGCACTCCGACCTACACTCCTACTACTAGACGAACCTGCGGCCGGTATGAACCCCGAGGAGGCGGCAGGACTGACAGAGCTCATCCGGCAGATTGCGCAGCAGCACCATCTCACGGTATTGCTCATCGAGCACCACATGGACGTGGTAATGGGCCTCTGTGATCGGATCGTTGTCATTAATTTCGGCCAGAAGCTCGCTGAAGGCTCCCCCAATGAGATTCAAAACAACCCTGCCGTCTTGAAGGCGTACCTTGGGGAGGGCTACAAACATGCTTAAGGTCGAAAAACTGAACGTGTTCTACGGGCAGATCCATGCACTGCGCGATCTCTCACTGGATGTCCGACCGGGACAGATCGTCGCCATGGTTGGGGCAAATGGGGCGGGGAAGTCTACATTGATGCTTACCTTGGCAGGAGTCCTACGCGCCAAGAGTGGTTCGATCAGCTATGCCGGTGAAGCGCTGCCCAAGGAGCCACATCAAGTAGTGGCGAGAGGTATCAGCCTAGTTCCTGAGCGAAGGCGTCTCTATGCGAATCTCACCGTTAAGGAAAACCTCCTGATGGGGGCCTACCTTCGTAAAGACAAGATCGGAGTCGAAGAAGATCTGGACAAAGTGTTCACCCTCTTTCCCATCATGAAAGCGAGGATCAAGCAGTATGCTGGCACCCTTTCTGGTGGCGAGCAGCAGATGGTGGCCATCGCGCGCGGTCTGATGTCGCGCCCGCGCGTCCTCCTGCTTGACGAGCCTTCGCTCGGGCTTGCCCCTCTTATCACTGAGCAGGTCTTCCAGACCATTCTGGAGGTGAGAGCTCAAGGGACGACCATTCTTCTCACGGAACAAAATGCGTTCAAGTCGCTGTCGATCTCAGACTATGCGTATGTCCTCGAAACAGGCTCGGCAATCTTGGAGGGACCAGGGCAAGAGCTCCTCAACAATCCCCTGGTACAGCAGGCGTATCTGGGAGTCAAGACGGCTCCTTAGTTATCGGGTCCCCATGTACCAGGCCTTGCGCGAACTGGCTAGAGAGTGTAATGGAAGGGAGGGGGATAGGAAGGCTCTGCTAGAGTGCTCATATCACCATAAAGTAGAGGAGGATGCCGCAGTGAGGAGAATTTCGATCGCTTGTTTAGCCTTGGTTTTCGTGTTCACCATGGTGGCCTGCCAACCCGCGACCAACACTACCCCTACCCCCGCTCCAACTGCTCAGACGATCAAGATCGGTAATGCAGTCGCCCTCACTGGTGGCAACGCCACTTGGGGGATCTCAGAGAACAACGCCCTGAAGATGGAGATCGAGAAGATCAATGCCGCCGGCGGCGTGCTGGGGAAGAAGCTCGAACTGGTCGCTTATGACACCAAGGCGGATCAAGCTGAGGCTGTCAATGTGACGAAGCGCCTAATCGGCGACAAAGTGGCGGCGATCATTGGCCCTGGACAGAGCGGCGTGGCGATCGCCATGGGCTCGGTTACCGAGCCGGCGGGCATCCCCTTCATAGCCACCTCGGCGTCCAATCCAAAGGTCACAATCAACCAGCAGACCAACACAGTGCTGAAGACCGCCTTCCGTACATGCTTCATCGATCCATTCCAGGGCAAGGTTGCAGCACAGTTTGCCATCAAGGAGCTCGGTGCCAAGACAGCCGCCATTCTGTATGATGTAGGATCGGACTACTCACAGGGTCTGAATCAGTACTTCAACGAGGCCTTCGAAAAGGCCGGTGGAAAAGTAGTCGCACAGGAGGCCTTTCGTTCGGAAGAACTAGACTACCGTGCCATCCTGGGCAAGATCAAGACTACTAACCCCGACGTACTCTTTATCCCGACCATGCAAAAGGAAGCTGGTCTAGCTATGAAGCAGGCTCGTGATCTCGGTATCTCCGCCAAGTTCCTTGGTGGCGATGGTTGGGCAAGCAAGGAGCTTGTCGAGCTGGGCGGCCAGGCCACCGAGGGATCGTTCTACGTCAATATCGCCAGCGTTGAAGACCCAACGATCAAGAGCTGGGTGGATGCTTACAAGGCCAAATACAATGCTCTGCCGGTGATGCCCAATCCTGTCATGGCTGTCGACGCCCTGCAAGCGATCGTTCACGCCATGAAACAGGCTAACAGCGCCGAACCGGCCAAGATCATCGAGCAGCTGGAAAAAATCAAAGAGCTGACGGTTCTCTCGGGTAAGCTGACCATCGAGGCATCCACTCACAATCCTCTTAATAAGCCTGCTGTCATTGAAACGGTCAAGAACGGTCAGTTTGTCTTCCACAGGAGCTACACCACGGCGGACTGACGAGGAGATGCACCGCCAATGCGTTGAACGACCACCCTGCCGGGTGGTCGTTATCTGTCGTACACCGAATGGAATGTGATGACGCAGTAGGCTACGTTGTCCAGCACGACATGAGGAATATGGCAGGATCAAGGCTAATCGCGAAGAAGTTATGATACGAAACAGCGTCAGTAACATCGCGGTACGCCGCTGCGTCTGGCTAACGGTTGGGTATCTGTAGCGTTTCAATAAGGAAGAGGGGGGCGAGCTCTGTGATCAAGGAGATGGGTGCTGGAGACGTGACGATCGTCCACGGACTTTGGAACCAAGCCGCAGAGAGTCGGGATATCATCCATAAGTCGATTTCATCCGCGACGTTTGTAGAGAAGTTTGTGACAGCCGGACCGCAGGAGCTGAAGTACAATCTTGTCTATCAGAGAGACGGCCGTATTTTGGGTTTTGGCAACAGCTACCATCGATTGGGCACCGACCTTGGTTACGTTTCATACGTCCTGGTAGTCCCAGAGTTCAGACGCCAAGGGATCGGCAGCGCGATCCTCGCAGCTCTCGAAGCCAAATTGAGGGAGTATGAGACTATTAAGCGGGTTAACCTGAACTTCTTCAACCCGATCAACCTGGAATGGCTTATCCCCAATACCCCCAACCATGACCATCCCAACGCCCCGGGGGTTGATGTCGAGTCCCCCGCTCTGCCGTTTTTCGCTAAGCATGGTTACAGCGAGACAGCCCGTCAGTACTCCTATTACCGAGTACTCGAGGGCTTCCAATTCCAGCCCAAGATCGCGGAGCGGATGCAGGCGATGAAGAAGGACGATATCGAAGTCACCTACTATGATCCGACTAAGCACCACGGTTTTGATGAACTATTCACGAACCTCGGCAACGAAGACTGGCGCCAGAAGATCATGGACAACATCAATAGCCCAAAGCCTTATCCCGTTCTCGTGGTGGAGCAACGCGGTCGTATCGGCGGTTTCACAGGTCCCCTATATGTTCAAATGAGCGGGCGTGGTTATTTCGCCGGAATCGGGATTCACAGTGATTTCCGCCTACATGGCGCTGGATCGGTGCTCTTCTCCTACCTTTGTGAAGCTCTGAAGAACGAAGGGGCTCTGTTTATGTCTCTCTTTACCGGCTCGACCAACGTGGCTCGCAAGATCTATGAATCAGCAGGTTTTGTCGTCGTTCACGAATGGGCTTGCATGGGAAAGGAGCTGAACTGATCATGGCAGAGAAGCAGAGAACCATCATGGCTATAGGCGGTCATATCGGCGACGCAGAACTCACCGCTGGGGGCGTGCTGGCAACTGAGAGCTTAAAGGGAAGCAAAATTATCACAGTGGCGCTGACAGCTGGCGAGCGTGGGAACCCCCCTCACTTGACCGTGGCAGAATACCGCGAACAGAAGATTAGAGAAGCCAGGGCCTTTGCCGAGATGCTGGGAGGCGAAGCGATCGTCTTTGACTATGCCGATGGGGAGTTGCCAGTCAATGATGAGGTAAAACTCCAGTTGTGCGACCTCATCCGTGTCCATAAGCCCGACCTACTGATTACCCACTGGAAAAACAGTGTTCACAAAGACCATATCGCGACCCATGCGATCGTCAAGGATGCGCAGTTCTATGCCGGCCTGCCCAGTATTGAGCGTGAGTGCCCGGCCCACTATGCGGCAGGCCCGTATTACGCAGAAAACTGGGAGGACGATGCTGACTTCAAACCCTATGTTTATGTGGAAGTAACCCCGGAAGGCTTGGAGCTATGGCAGAGGGCCATCCCATTAAAATGGTTTGTCACTGGCAGCAAGTCCTTTAGGTACAAGGACTGTTACTAACATCTGATGGCACTGCGAGGTAGGTTGTCACGCAAGGAGTATGCAGAGGCCTTTGAAGTCGAGCCCACTTCGAAGAAGATGGTCCGGGCGAGCCTCTAGGGGAAGCAGGTAGTCCGCGCCACAGGAACGCCAAATAGAAAACCCGCTTGGCAGCGGGTTTAGGAGACGCGTTTTTCAATTAGGGACAACTCATCGGTGTGCCGGAAGAAAGCACTCCGATCTCCCTGCTCTAGAGCGAGATCGATCAGTCGCTCCAGTTCCACCTTGCGTTGCAGGAGCTCGGTCATCTCGTCCTCAACAGTGCGGATGAGCAGCCTAGCCACCCTCTGCGCCCGGGTGCGCCATGCGACCACGGGGTTCTCCTGAACTACGTCCTGGACGTCTGGTGAGGTGGAGACCGGATCATAAGCTAACCAGATGTAGATGGTGTCAGCATCATCCAGATCGATTAGCCGCTGCAACGTAAGGAGTGTCGAGTAGATGAACTCACCGCGGTAGCGGAACATGAATGGATAGGTGCTACTGCCTTTTGCCGAGACCAATAGGGCACTATCGACGTAACTGAGATTCTCGACAAAGGTAACCTTGGTCAGTACATCCTCACTCTCGAGCAGGAAGCTGAGGATCACACGGCTGTCACGGCGCTTTAGCGCAAATGTGGACATAAACCAGCGGATATACTGCTGTTTGGATTCTAGACTAACGTCGCTCTTTTGCCGGCCCATGACACCCCTCCCTGCTAAGTAGTCTAACTAGCTGAAGATAAAGACAATTCTTCGTTTCTGCTCAGCCAGTGTCTACATAATAACATAACTGTGGGATGGGTGCAGGCATCAAATGCTGGTGGCTATTCCATCTGGCACCACTGCTAGGCTTGGCATCCTAGCGCGTGCTGGGCGCTCCATTGGGTAAAGGCAGTTGGGTCAATACCCAAGAGCTGGGCAGCCTGCTGGTAGTACTCAGGCT
This sequence comes from uncultured Clostridia bacterium, assembly GCA_964402415.1. GTDB lineage: Bacteria > Bacillota > JAAYKD01 > JAAYKD01 > CAYOCI01 > CAYOCI01. The sequence continues at coordinate 4,792 of CAYOCI010000089.1, read as the reverse complement.
GATCTAGACCGATTGAGCTGAGTTCCCGCAGGGTATTCGCAAGCCGGTTGTCAAAGTAGAGGTAGACAGAGGCTACGCCTTGGCCCTCCACATGGACATGTGTCTTGAGCCCGGCCTGCTCGATGAGGTTTAGGACCTCATTGAGGTTATCCTGGGGGACAAAGAGCAGGCTGGCCGCTTGGCGTCTGGATATGACCGGTTCACACATCGTACGGATGTAAGCTTCCATCGAGTTGCTCATATTGTCATCAGTCCTTTCAGTACAGTCTTGACATGACATGCCCAAAACATAGCTAATATTGAAATGAGTCCCTAGTCCCTCGTCCCTAGTGAGGTTGTCGAAATAGGCTAGGATTGTTCTGAATGGTCATAGATGACCACTAAGGGGTGGCGGGCGTAGCATGGCTACGCCCCTACACGTTGGGTTTGCTTCGTAGCTCATAGGCGCGTAGCCATGCTGCGCCCGGGTTCTTCGACAGCATCCCTCGTCCCTAGTCCCCAGTGTGCGGCATGGGGAGCTAGTTAGTCACGGGATATTGCCAGACTAGAAACGTTTTGCTACCACTGGCTGCAGAGGAGAAGATGAGCTGAGAAGCGAATACTGATGAGAGAAATCTGAGGAGGAACAGCCATGCAAAATCTTCGACGGCTGATCGGGGCGATCTTGGTGATGATCTGCCTGGTCGCAGGCATCGTTGCGGCCGACAGCCCGTATCGCATCTATGTAGATGGGGTGGAGATGCAGCTGACCGCAGGACTGCAACCTGTCGAGGTCAACAACAGTGTGCTGCTGCCCATGCGCGACCTGTTCGAGCGCCTGGGGGCAACAGTGGTTTGGGATGAGTCCAGCCAGAGGGTCTTTGCGGTCAAAGACAAGCTGGTGATGATCCTTCCGATCAACAACGACTACGCCTATTTCAATGGGCGTTCGGTGCGCATGGCGGCACAAGCGCAGCTTGTCGGTGAACGTACCTATGTGCCTTTGCGATTTGTCAGTACCATCTTTGGTGCCGGGGTTAACTATGACCCGGTGACGAAACGAATTGATATCACGGTAACTCCGACCTCTCTTTCGGCAGATGCTCAGCAACGACTGGAGTTACTCAACGGTGCCGTAGCGGCCACCCGTCAGATATCCAGCTACACAGGGGAGCTAAGTGGACGTTACGTGATCAGCCTGGGCGAGGAGACCGTCCCTGTGGAGATGCAGGCGCATATGCGTGTGGGCGGCCCTTCCGATATCGCCTTTGACTACACACTTTCGTCTACGGCAACGCCAGACCAGTCACTCAAGGGTGAGGTGGTCCTAACCGACGGCAAGCTCTACATGAAACCCCCGGGCAGGGAGTGGGTCACGCAGCCCATGACGGTCCAAGGAGGAGAGAACGCCTTGGTTGCCGCGATGCTTGCCGGGTTAGCAGGTGGTGATCTCAAAACGCTTCCGCTGGCAGACATCTTTGGCGGGGCTATGCTGCCTTCAGATGAAGCACTATCCGCGATGAACAAGCTGGGACTGATCGCTGGGGTAGATGTACTGGGTGAGAAGCAGATTGACGGACGTGAGCTGCAGGGCTACCGTCTGACCGTCGATCCCGTCCGCTTTACCTATTATTACTCGAATCTAGCTGGCATGGACCCACGGGCACAGGGTACGGTGCTGGACAATATCCAGGCCCTAGCACTAGCATGCGAGTACTGGATCTCCCCGAATGATCAGATCATCTATCACTCATCGATCGAGCTGAGTCTAGGAATGAAGCCCCACCCCCAGAGTGCAGCCCCCACGGGCTTCAATCTGTCATTCGCCCAGAGGCTGACAACGGTCAATCAGCCTGTGGAGATCAGTTCACCGGTGCTCGCAACCAACTAAACACACGCCCGCAATATAAACCCAAAGGAGTAATGTACAGTGCAGCGCATCACGCAATACCTACCTGGATTGATCTTGGTCGGGTTAATTACCTGGGTTTCAGAGTATCTCGGAACCTTTGTGCCGCTTCTCGGAAGCCTCGTTATTGCCATTTTCATTGGCATCTTAATCCGTAACACCTATGGGCTGCCGGCTAGCTTCGCCAAGGGAAGCAAGCTCGCGGCTAAGCAGCTATTGGAGCTCGGCATCGTGTTGCTAGGTGCGACGTTTAGTTTTGCTGATCTCGCCAAGGTTGGCCCCAAAGTTCTGATCATCATCGGGCTCTGTATCGGTCTCGGCATCATCGTTGGTCAACTGATCAGTCGGGCGCTGGGGCTTAGTCGCCGTCTGGGCATCCTGATCGCAGTGGGCAACTCCATCTGCGGCAACTCTGCCATCGCTGCTGTGGCCCCCGTGGTCAAGGCTGAGAAGGAAGAGATCACCTTGTCCATTGCCTTCACTGGGGTTATCGGCGTCTTGGTGGTTGTGTTGCTGCCCTTGTTGGCGCCCCTGGTAGGACTAGATAACACCGAGTTCGGGATCTGGGCCGGGACCACGGTATACGCGGTGCCCCAAGTTCTAGCAGCAGCCTTTCGCGTTAGTGAAACTAGCGGCCAGATTGGTACCATTGTCAAGCTGGTACGGGTGCTGTTTATCGGACCCATCGTGCTGCTCTTTAGTGTCCTAGAAGGTCGTAGAAACGGTCAGGGCAAGGCTAAGCAGACGGTCTATGTTCCCTGGTTTGTCGTCGGGTTCATTGTCCTGGGGATTGTTGGCACGCTCGGCGTCTTTAGCCCAGCAACCATCGCTCTGATCAAGCGTGGTAGCCACCTGCTGATGGTCATGTCCATGGCCAGTATGGGCCTTGATGTGGATATCAAGAACGCCATCAAGGTTGGACCAAGGGTCGCCGCGGCTGTTAGTGGCAGCATTCTGTTCATCGGTTTGCTCAGCCTGACGCTGTTGAAGGTTCTCTAGCGGTCGACAATCGACAATTTGTCCACCCCGCACCGCCCGGTTCGACCATATTTTCACAGGGTGACTCGGCATATTCTCCTCGTCCGCTAATACACTTGTATTAGTCCAATGCTTTGTGGAGGTGAGGAGGTTGAAGAAGAGAACCCTGTTACTCGTTACGTCGGTCGTCATCATAGCCGTGGTTCTCGGGGTGGGAATGAACTTAGATCGCATCTTGGGGAGGAGTGTTCTGACCGGTCAGGCTGCTGCAGTTCCCTTTAGCCGTGAAGAGGTTGCGCCTACCATGGCCCAGGGGATCGATGCGTTTGTCGCTACTAGTCAGAAGGAACTCGATGATGCCAGCAAGGTCACTGCTAGCCCGGCACCTGTGGTTGATTTTGAGAAGGCGCTCGTCGTAGCGGTCTGCACCAACAAGTCCAGCCAGGCTAAGTCACTCAAGATTGACCGTATCGACCAGAAGGGCAACGAAGTCCAGGTCAAGGTCACCATGGTACAGCCACTGGCCAACCAAAAGGCAGTCGGCAGTGATATGGTTACCGTCTCGAAGAAGGATCTCAAGCAAACCGGCGTGCTGACGTTCACGTTCGTGGACCAGAACGGAAAAGAGATTGCACGGAAGCAGGCCCTGGTGAAGTAGCATAGCGCGAGTGAGAGAGCCGTTGTCTGACAGACAGCGGCTTTTTCGTCGTTCCTAACCAGTTCCCAATGCTCCCCTTCAGTGGCACCGTAATGGATGAAACCGCCCCTCGACTTACCCGACTGCGGGCCGTGGGCTGTGGGCACTTTCTTACTAGTCTATGTTCAATACCAGCGTGATGTTCCTCGTTGGCCTTCCAAGTGAAGCATACATCGCCGCAGAAAAAGGATAAGCTTTCGATGGGGGCGAATATATGTGTGATTCCGCAGTCGCACGCCGTTGGTGGCGATCTGCTTCATATGTCTTTGCGGCTCTGCCGCATCATTGGGGGTTAGACGTATGGGTTTACTGGAACATCTAAATGAGCAGCAACGAGAAGCTGTGCTCCACCACGAAGGGCCCCTACTGATCCTGGCTGGGGCTGGCAGCGGCAAGACGCGCGTACTGACCCATCGCATCGCCCATTTGCTTGAGAACGGGGTAGGGCCGGACGAGATCTTGGCCATTACCTTCACAAATAAGGCTGCCGCAGAGATGAAAGAGCGCGTTGGGCAGTTGGTCGGCGCTCGCAGTCGCGCCATGTGGGTGAGTACCTTCCACTCGGCTTGTGTACGCATACTGAGACGAGAGATCGAACGTCTGGGCTATGCCAAGAGCTTCACGATTCTTGACGACAGCGATTGCCAGTCGGTGGTCAAAGGCTGCCTACGTGAGCTGAATATCGACGACAAGCAGTATACGCCCGGAGCGGTTTTGGGCTGCATCAGCAAGGCCAAGAACCTGCTCCTGACACCGCCTCAGTTCGAACGCAAGGCTCGTGACCGTTTCGAGGAGCGGGTGGCCGGGATCTATCGGCTCTATCAGCGGAAGTTGGTTCAGAGCAGCAGCGTGGACTTCGATGACCTAATCATGCTCACGGTTCGCCTTCTGAGCGATCACGCTGATCTTTTGGATCAGTATCAGGAGCGTTTCCGCTATATCATGATCGATGAGTATCAGGACACCAACTATGCTCAGTACATGCTGATTAAGCTGTTGGCCTCACGCTACCGCAATCTCTGCGTCGTTGGCGACGAAGATCAAGGGATCTATTCATGGCGAGGAGCCGATATCAGCAACATCCTTAACTTTGAACGTGATTACCCGGAGGCTCGCGTCATCAAGCTGGAACAGAACTACCGCTCCACGCAGATGATCTTGGATGCTGCCTATCACGTGATCAAACACAACACCCAGCGCAAGGACAAGCAGTTGTGGACCGCCAACAC
>CAYOCI010000088.1:4619-13808 GCA_964402415.1 uncultured Clostridia bacterium | reverse complement strand
CGCTTGATTTTGAGTCAAGTGCGTCTGCCATTCCGCCACTCCGGCATGTGTTCTACCCATAAATTATATCAAAAACAGTGCACATGGACAAGCGGAAATTCACGGTAGTTCAGCGTCTTGCGCAACTCGATCTTTGGGAACTTGCATGACTTACGTCAGGGCGTTGGGGGCCGCGAGAGTTTGCCATCAATGAAGTCACGCGCGTTCCTGAGTCACTTAGCCTGCTTGATCAACGCGACAATGGCATTGACTACTTCCCCGCTTGTACTGCCTGTGATCAGTTCATCATTGAGGCGAACGATCAACGCCCCCTCATGACATGGGCGACAGGCATGAATGCAGCGCTGCTCTGTGTAGTTCACTCTATGGTCGACCAATAGCTCTTTCAGCTGCTTGACTGACTCGGCAGCGTCTGCCGAGTCACAAAGATTATCTTCGCAGAAATCGATGTTCCATATCGTCTGCTTCTGAAGGTTAGTCACAGCACATGCCTCCCAACTGTCCCAGTTCTGTAGTCTTCATTATACCACGTTCGACACACGATCTGCCTGGTCCGTGCAGGTCGGACGATTCAGTTAGTTTTGTCCGAAGCCTTCCACATAGCCACGCTCTGCCTCCCTTCCCATAACGTTGTATCTCCCCTATCCTGTTCATCGGGAACAATAGTATATAGGAAGGAGGCATCATCTATGGGCAAGCAAAAGGAAGACAAGTGGTTCACCGACATCGTGGATGATCTGCGCCGAACCGGCTGTGGGCCCGACTGTGAGGGGCCCACGCCAGCCAATAATGAGTCAGACGCACTCTCCGGCAAGAGGACGCACCAAGGGAAAAAGTAAGTATGCAAAGAAAGAAGGCCAGCACGCGCTGGCCTTATCTCGTCTCCTTGAGCGAACTGCTCTTCTGCCGCTTTTTGGGCTCGGGGTCCATCTGAAACTCGTGGCCTTCTATGTCCTGTGCCACGTAGGCTTCCTCCGGGAAAACTACTCCGTGAAGCTCATTGGCGTCGTCGAAGCAATCGTCTGGGCCGTGGCTACCGGGGTAGTCCTGACTGGTTTCCGATGTTCCGTAGCGGGTAACCTCCTGCAGAGCATCTTCTCCGTCATAGGCAGTCGTATCATGGCCATCTGTCCAGGCCCGGGCAAACGGGACGCCTAGGACGTCCTCTTCAACTGGTCTAGTGGAGTGTGTATCATGGGACTCGCTCTTCTTGCGGCAGTCGATACACTCTGTTGCCCAGGGCACGGCCTTCAGGCGCTCTGAGTCTATGGGCTTGCCACAAGTTTCGCATGTTCCATATCGACCCTCGACGAGGCGATCGAGAGCATGATCGATCTGTTTAACCGTCTGCCCCAAACTGTCCCGTATCGCCATATCCTTACTGCGCTCAAACGTCTCATCACCAAGATCGGCCGGATGATTGTCATACATCGATAACTCAGAGGTAGAGAACTGTAATCCCTCAGATAGACCTGCCTCATTGATCGATGCGATCTGCTCTAGGAGCGCGTGGCGTTCGATCTCAAGACGCTCTTTGGCGTTAGATTCCTTCATCAGATCTCACCCCCTACTTAGGTTTCCCGCGGCCTCTGAGCACATGCCAAGCAGAATCAAGGAACCTGTCGCCAGTAGCACGACAGGCTCCTTCTCTATCAATCAACTGGTGGTTGGCGATTGGTAGTGGGGCCAAGACGATAGTCATCCTGGCGCGAGGGGGTGCTGTCGTGTGGCTTCTCGCCTGGCGGCAAGAGCTCTGCCGAGCTCTCATATTGGAGTCGATCGAAAAGCTTGCGGATCGGCATTGGATAATGGAGACGTTTGCTCATCGTGACCACTCCGTTGTCTTCATTTGACACTCCTAGTGTGCCCGCGCGGGAGGGAAATACGTTGGCAGATCGATGGGGAAACTGTTATTCTGCTCTTGGTCGGATTCACCTATACATTATTTCCACTACACCCTTTTTCTTTGAAGGACGCAAACAAAAAAGCAGCCTCCACGGCTGCCAATAAGGCCAGTTAAGCCTAGTATATGCCCGGTCTATACGGATAATCGGGATACCAATCCTCACTCACGACAAACTCGCGCATACCGTCCACGTTATCCGGAATGTCGGGCCTTGCCAGGTCGCTAACCTCCTGAACCACATCGATATCGAAGATGGGATCAACGTAGGGGAGCTGCGCATGCAGACCATCGGGCACCAGCCCCTGGATCAGGTCGGGATGATACTCCTGCATAAAGAACGGGATCTGTTCACGCATTGCGTCAAAACTCCTTTCCGTGGTGTCACTCGCTATTCTCCCACGGGCTTGACGCAATATACATTTCTTAGCGAATGGGGACTACGAGAACCTGTCCAGGAGAGACGGCACTGGACTGAAGACCATTTAGACGTTTGATATTGTATATGAACTCACGAATATCGCCCGTATGGTCGCCGTATTTCTCAGCGATAGCCCACAGAGTATCTCCCGGGCGTACAGTTACTACCGTAGTCTCATCCCGCCCGGCTATAGCGTTAACGCTATAGCAGACAATCAAGAACATGACGAGCGTAACGGACATGACAGAGATCACTCGCCGCAGAACTAGATTTCGCATGTGTCTAGCCGATCGTTTTGTCTTATTCGTCATCTTCATTACACCATCCACACATATGTTCGTATTCCCATTATAGCCCATGCTCGAGGGCCTAGCAATAGGTAGCGAACATATTTTTGCTCTGAGTTTCGGCTTGTCCTACTTATCTTTATGTGGCTGCAAAAAGAAAAAGACCTCTCTTACGAGAGGTCTCAAAACGCGTAGGTCTTTACTTAATCACGTGGAGCATATCTCTGAGGATCGGCTGCAGAGAACCGAGCATCAGGGAGATACGACCCATGACCACGTTACCGAACGATACGCCAAAGGTCACCATCATAACCCAACGTCCGAACACAGCACCGGACTTAGCGATACCCTTCTGCTGCTTACCGGAGAAGAAGAAGTAGACCAGAACACCCAAGACACCAACAACCATGATGATGTTGTTAATCGTCGGGAGCATTTGGAAGGCTCCGTTCTTCGTCACGAAGAGAGGCACGAAGGTAGCGGTGATCTGCTTCAACAACTGAGCGTCGGCGATACCATACAGAGAGAGACCGGTTCCGATACCAATCTGGAAGGCCATGGACCAGCGGCTGAAGTAAGCCACGCTCTTGAAGTAACGAGTAAAGAGCATAAGACCCAGCAAGAGAGGAATAATCAGCGAGAACTTGCCCTTCTGCAGTAGCGGCTCCACACCCAGTGTCTTGATATAACCGAAGTTGAGCGAGAGCGCGTAGCCGGCAGCTGTACCGACATATAGATGTTCGGCAAAACGATACAACGGGTTCTCCTGATAGACGAAGGAGAAGATGAAGATCGTCAGTAAGCCGGAAAGCCAAACCCACATCACAGTACTCACGTTGTCACCTCCTCATCGAGTAATCTGAGGACTGCTAAACAGGCTTCTTACTTAGCCTGACCATTCTTACGGGACAGAACATAACCAACGTTACCAAGAACGATGAAGCCGATGATCAACATATGACCCATGGATTGCGCATCCATTTTGGAGACAGCGGAACCCGGGGTACCATTTAGCTTCTCGTATTCGGCGGCGCCGCGAAGACCACCGAGCAAACCGACCAACTGACCGGACTGCACGAAGGGAGTGTATTCAGGCACGGATACGGTTACGGAACCGACCGCCATGGGAATGCCCATGGGTGTCTGAACCTGACGGATCCATTCCTTAGCGCCAGGAGTACCAGAGGCGAAGTCGATGATCAGCTTGAAGGCCTTAGCGTCCTTCACGTCCTTCATGATCTCGAAGTTAGCAATCGGTGCACCGCGGAACTCCTTTGGAGTGGTACCGGGTACGTCGGTAGCAAACTTCTTGATACCAGGCTCACCACCAGCGACATAGCCGAGGTTGATGAAGTCAACACCATATTTCTTGCCTTCAGCTTCAAACGGCTTGACAACCTGTTCACCGAACATCGGACCGGCATCCCAGAACGATACCATGACAGTCTTGACGCCTTTACGCATCAGATGGTTCATCATGACCTCGAGCTGTGGATGGACGTCGGCCGAGCCACCGGGAGAGTAGTCAAGGGCGAGAAGCACCTTATCCCCTGCCTTGAGGTTCTCAACCATGTCGTAGACCGCTTTGGTCGACGGGTTGATACTGATCGGGATGTTCAGAGGCATGATCATGGGGACAATCAGGACAATGAGCATCAGCGTATACAGAATACGCTTGTCCATGCTTTGCAGTTTGTCAAAGAAAGACATTCGCTAGCGCACCTCCTTTCTTTGCTAGATGATTATTCGCCACCCAGGTGGCCGCGCTCCATACCCAGGAGAATACGAACGCTAGTTGCGATAGCACCAATCGAAGCACCGATCATGATACCACGTTGACCGGCGTTGTTAGGAACGTTCATGAGCCAGTCGGCGATGACAGGGAACTTGTTCCAGATCAGTTCGCCAACAGGTGCACGGCCGAGCATCAGAATCACTGCTGCAACCAGCAGAACGGTTGCTTCAGTGCTGCGCACACGGAAGGCACGATAGGCAGCTGAGGCAATGTAGAACGCGAGGATCGCGAACATGGCGTTGCCCAGCGGAGTGATGACGTAGTCGAAGATCTTGGTAAACAGCGGGAGCGGCTTACCAGTGGTCATCTGGCCGGCGATACCGAGCACAGCTACCAAGACCAGCGAGAGCAGAAGAACGAGACTGTTAACCCAACCAGCTTTTTGACGGCTGATCTTCTGACCATGTGCGCGGAACAGGTTGATGGTCGCTAGGAATGTAGCGAACGCCAAGATGATAGTTCCCCAACCGGTCAGATCCTTTGCAAGGGTTGCTAGTTCAAATCCGCCAAGCTTAACCTTGACGAAGTTGTTCATGACGATGATAAGGCCGATGACAAACGTAATGGCCATTGGTACTTCACGACGCATGCAGACACCTCCTTTACCCTATAGTCAGCGAAGTGAGTAATCCAAGCTGTGGTCTCTTTACTTCTTGAGCAGAAGGGTGAACGCCTTGACTTGGAAAGTCTCCAATACTACACCGAGGATGATCATACCCATTACCACGGCCTTAACGATATCTTGGCCATAGATGCTGCCGAGCTTGACGCGGTCCTGGGAGAGGTAAGCACCACCGGCGTAGAGCTCTTCACCGATTAGGGTGTAGTCGCACGCAGCGACGAAGAAGGGGATCTGAGCCATAGCAGCGGTACCGGCGATCTGGATAGCACCAGCCTGAGAACCTGCTTCAGCGAAGAGCAGAGACTCAGCCCAGAATGCACCCAACATCAGGTTAGCAGCGACATGCTCACGCATGAAGATACCAACAACACCAGCAGCGTAAGCGAACTGCTCAGAAGAGAGGAAGCGAACGGTGTCCGGAGTGAAGGACTGCGGCTTACCAGCAGAGAGGTAACCTTGCTTAACGGTCTCCTCAGCCATCGGGTAGACGTTGGGCTGACGAATGGTGACGATTAGAGAAGTGTCATATTTCGCAGCCAGCTGGGTGACGTAAGCGAGGATCTCCAGACCGGCGAAGGTCTGAGGAGCGGTATCTGCGGTAATGTCAGACAGACCAGGGGTGTAGTGGACCGGACGACCCATCTCCGTAGCGCGACCGAGACCTTCCTCAATGGAGTCCAGACCGGCGATACGACGGATTTTGGGAGCCTCACCCTTCTTCGACTTACTGATGGCAAACACGATGGTCGCCATGGCGAAGAGCAAGAAAAGGAACAGGGACACTTTACCAGCGACGAATGTCATGTTTTCACCTCCTTCCTGTGCAGTCTAGGTTGTGACCGAGCTAGGAATTCGACACATTTCCCTCAACTCCTTCACATTTCTATCACAAATTCGGCAAAAAACGACTTTTTTCGATGGACTTTGTCGAACCATACCATTTAAGTTGATCGATCAGTGATGATATCGTCGAGCATTGCGCGACGCATCCCCCCTTTCTCAATCGTCCACAGGTGCAAACTAATGTTTGACAAAGTGCATTTTTCCCAGTTATAATCGTAGTAAAATCTGGTTGTAGTAGCTTCTCCAACATGCCGTTGTGCATCCACTTGACACCGTCTGTATCTCTTCACTAAGAATGAGCCGATGTACCATCATCTTTGTCTCGATGTGTCTCTCGGCTTACAAATGAGGTGTGATTATAATGTCCAACGATCTGAAAGGACGTCAACTACAGGTCTTTGAGTTCATAAAGAAAGAGGTCAAGCGCAAAGGATATCCGCCATCAGTACGGGAGATTGGTGCGGCCGTTGGTCTTAGTTCCAGCGCCACGGTTCACAGCCATCTCGCCAAGCTTGAGGGAAAAGGGCTCATCCGTCGCGACCCCACGAAGCCACGCGCCATCGAGATTCTTGACGACGACTTCCAGGTGCGCTCTATCTCGGTTCCGGTAGTTGGACGAGTGACCGCTGGTCTGCCCATCTTGGCGACTGAGAACATTACCGACTATCTAGCTCTTCCCGCCGATCTAGCCGCAGGTGACACTGATCTGTTTGCACTGGTAGTGCAAGGCGACAGCATGATTGAAGCCGGCATTCTTGATGGAGACCAAGTCATCGTGCGCCGCCAAGCCATTGCCTACAATGGCGAGGTGGTCGTTGCCCTGATTGATGACGAGGCCACAGTGAAACGCTTCTATAAGGAAGCCGATCACATCCGTCTGCAACCTGCGAATGCTGCCTACGCGCCGATCAGAGTGGATAACTGTATCATCCTTGGCAAGGTCATCGGTCTCTTCCGTCGGATTTTGTAGTTTTGGCGTGTCCTTAATATATCACGTTTATTTCCTTTATGTAAAGAAGAACAGTTTTACAAAAGAGGCTCGCATCACCAAGATGCGAGCCTCTCATTATGCCTACGCGACTAGTGCTTAAGCTGTTGTTGAACGACCTCGGCCACCTTGGCTACTGCGGCCGAGAGCTTTTCCGGTGACTTGCCACCCGCTTGCGCCATATCAGGCTTGCCGCCACCACCGCCATCGACGAGCTTGGCGATCTCGCGAATCAGATTACCGGCATGAGCACGACCTGCGAGGTCCTTGGTCACTGCTGTCACCAAATTGACCTTACCTTCAGCGACCGCCCCTAACATGAGTACACCACTTCCCAAGCGATCGCGAATCATGTCAGCCATCTGGCGCAAGGCATCCATGTTCGGTGCAGAGACCTGGGCCGCGAGAACCTTGACCCCCGATACATCCTGAACGTTTCCAAGCAGTTGGTCGACTTCGGATGCCGCGGCTTTGGCTTGCAGACGATCACGTTCACGCTCAACATCGCGCAGCTGTGCAACCAGGGATTGTGCGCGGTTGATGAGATCGCTCTCTTTTGCCTTTAGGACCTGGCCGATCTCAGCCAGCGTACTCTGCTGTTGGCGAAGCAACTGGAGCACCGCCTCGCCTGCCACTGCCTCGATGCGCCGAATGCCAGACCCGATCCCGACTTCGCTGAGGATCCTAAACAAGCCGATCTGACCAGTGGCTCCGACATGGGTGCCACCGCAGAGCTCCATGCTATAATCGCCCATGGTTACCACGCGGACGGTATCACCGTATTTTTCGCCGAACAATGCGGTAGCACCCTTGGCCCTGGCGGCTTCGATCCCCATCTCACTGATATCAATGGGAAGATCATCGAGGATGCGTTCGTTGACACGGCTTTCGACGGCAGTGAGTTCGCCATCGGTGAGGGCAGCAAAATGACTGAAATCGAAGCGCAGACGATCTGGGCCTACTAGCGAACCTGCTTGATGGACGTGAGTTCCGAGCACCTCCCGCAACGCCTCATGGAGTAGGTGAGTGACAGAGTGGTGACGCATGGTCGCGCGACGACGCCTCTCATCTACCACTGCCGACAACGATTGCCCGACCTTGATCCCACCTTTGCCCACAGTCAGGTGGTGGATGATCATCCCGCCGTGGTCTTTGGTGGTATCACGGACCGGATGCTCACCAGCCTCAGTGATGAGATGACCTGTATCACCGACCTGACCGCCGCTCTCGGCGTAGAAAGGTGTCTGCTCGAGAATGACCTCTACCTTGTCCCCCTGATCGGCACTCTCCACATCTTCGCTCTTCCGGATAATGGCGACCACACGAGCCTCAGACCGAGTTCGGTCGTAACCTAGGAACGAGGTCGCACCGGTCGTGCGGTGCTCCCGACCAACTCCCATGGCATCAACATCCTGTCGGGCAGCGCGAGCACGCTCACGTTGCTGGTTCATGGCGCTCGTAAAGCCAGCCTCATCCACAATTAGCCCCTGCTCCTCCAACAGCTCTTTGGTCAGATCCAGGGGGAAACCATACGTATCGTGCAAGCGAAAAGCAACCTCACCATCGAGAGTCTTCTCTCCCTGCTCTCGCAGCCTTTCGATCCACTGTGTCACCAGTTCAAGCCCAGACTCTAGCGTTTCATTAAAGCGCTTCTCCTCTGTGGCGATCACGCGAAGAATGTAATCGGCCTGTTCCTCCAACTCCGGGTAGCCGGGCTTCATCTGAGCGATAACCAACTTGACGACCTCCGCCAGGAATGGTTGTTCGATGCCCAGCAGGCGCCCATACCGAACTGCGCGCCGTAGTAATCGCCTGAGAACATAGCCGCGCCCCTCATTGCCGGGCATGATGCCATCACTGACCATGAATACGACGCCACGCACGTGATCTGTGATCACTCTCAAACTAATGCTGTCGCGGCTCTTGCCATCATAATGCTTTCCGGAGAGCTTGATCAGATGCTCGAGAACTGGCTTGTTCAGGTCCATCTCGAATATGGACGGTGTATCCTGCAGAACAGCGGCGACGCGATCAAGCCCCAAGCCAGTGTCGATACACTTGCGCTGCAGGGGGTTGTAGTTGCCGTCTTCATCGCGGTCATACTGCGTAAAGACCAGGTTCCAGATTTCCAGGAATCGGTCGCAGTCGCATCCCATGCCGCAATCAGGCTTGCTACAGCCAAACTCGGGTCCACGATCGATGAAGATCTCGGAGCAGGGGCCACAAGGTCCGGTTCCGATCTCCCAGAAGTTGTCTGTATCGCCAAGGATCAGGCGGTCAGCTGGGACGCCTACTTCCTCGTTCCAGATCTTGTAGGCCTCCTGATCATC
>CAYOCI010000088.1:0-4519 GCA_964402415.1 uncultured Clostridia bacterium | reverse complement strand
AGTCCAGGAAAGAGCGGCGTACTTCGTCGCCCGACATGCGTTTCATTGCGTTCGCCTCCATTAGAAAGGAATAAAATAAACCCGCCCCTGACTTGCGTCAGGGACGGGATATTTCCGTGGTACCACCCTGTTTACCAAGAGAGGCATATGCATCTCTCGATCACTTTCATCTGGCGATAACGGGACCACCGCTTCGCTCGCCGCGAAGTACCTCTGGAGTGGCCGTGGTCGTAGGTGCCAGCCCCTCGCAGCAAGGTCTCCAGGACCTTAGGGCTCTCTCTGCAGACACGCCGGATGCCACACGTCTCCGTCATTGGCTAGCCAATATTTGTTCTCTATTATACCGTCTAATTTCCATTACGTCAATTCACTGCGAGCTCTTATCCAATGATGCAGCAGAACTTTGCTGATCGCCATGGTCGGGACGGCCAGAATCATCCCCCATAGTCCGCCCAGTCTGCCGCCAGCGATTAGGCCGAGCATGATCGACAAGGGGTGAAGCCCCAGTTCATGTCCGAGGACAGTAGGCGCAAGAACCGAATTCTCGATCTGTTGGACGACGAGGATTACGATCAGAGCACGGACCCCCATCCCCGGTCCTCGGAGCAATCCGAATAGGACTGCTGGCGCGCCACCAATGATCGGCCCGAAATAGGGGATGAAGTCACTCATACCTGCCAGCAGACCGAGAAGCAGAGCAAACTCCCCAAGTCCGATCAACCAGAGACCAAGCGTTGTCAGCAGTCCGACCATGGTACAGATCGTTACTTGTCCCCTCACCCATGATCCTAGCGTATCCTGAATATCTGACAGTAGACTGGTGACTCTTTGCCTATTTCGTCTGGGAATGAGATCCAAGAAAGTCTTCCAGATGGCGGCTGAGTCCCGCAATAGGTAGTAGGACATGATCGGGATAATGGCTAGGTAGACCACAAGACCAAGGGCAGAGAGAATGGTCTGGATCAGCCCCTGCGCAGTGCTTGTCACCGCGAGCTGCAGGCGTTGGACGTTTTCTTCAACAAATCCGTTGACAGCGTCGGGGATATTCCCCTTAAGCGACCAATACCAAGCCGAGACCTGGCGAGCATATGAGGGCACGGTGGCTGTGAGTTTCGCCAGCTCTTTGATCAAAGTTGGAACTAGATATGTTCCAGCACTACCAATCACCGCGGCTAGGAAGAGATAGACGCCCAATATTGCCCAGTCTCGAGCCAGCCCTCGCCGTTCAAGCGAGACCACCCACGGGTTAATAAGATAGGCGAGGAAGATGGCGGCCAAGAGCGGGGCAACCACTGCGACAATCACATCACGCAGGTAGTATGTCGCTACCAGCAGCACCAACACCAACAGGACTATGGATGATCGCGCCAACCAGCCACGCTGCATCTGTACCATTAGAGCGCCTCACAATGAGATGGAACACCGGGGGTATAACCCCGATGTTCCGATAGTAACCCACACCTGGTCATCGTCTCAATTTCCCAGCCATCTTACCGACACGATGCCATTGCTTTCCTATCATCTCAGTGACCTCTGGTCTCCAACTACCCATCATAGACCATGAACCCCGCATCCGAGGCATGGCCACCGCGCCGATGACGGCACCGACAATCCCACCAGCAATCATCCCGCCCCAAAACTTGCGGCTGACACGCATATACGGTCACTCCCTTCTGGTTTGGTATAGCTGTTGTGTTGTGAGGATCAACGATTCGGAGATCAGTCTCACCCTAGGCGCTGCTCGCCACTTAATGCCACCAATGAACCTTCAGGATCGACTTCATAGAGCCGGAGTTGGTTTTTCTTCTGAATGAACTCGACGCAACAGTCAGCACAATAATACTGATCGACACCAACCCGCCCCACGGCGCGACTGTGGCAGCGCGGACAAATCATGCTGTTCATTCTTACTTCCCATCCTCCTCGTTTTCCAGAGCACCCTCGACTATGATTGCATCCTTACCCAACTGTGCCGCTTCCCAGGGGATGAACTGTCTCCCCTGGACAATATCACGCAACAGCCCGCCTGAGACGTTGAGTCCCGAGACTCTCCCGTGAGCAAGATCGATCATCAGATCATTGACGCTCCCCAGCTCATTGCCATCTTGGTCGTAAACCGTGAGCCCATTGAGGGACCTAGGCTCGTGAACGGGCTGTCCTATTGCTTCACGGTCACCTTTAATGAAGATAGCATCTTGACCAACACGATCGATCCCATCGAGGGGAAGGTAGACAACCCCATGGCCGCCGCGAATAGCAATACCCGTAATCTCGCCCCCGGGCGCGTTCCAGTATAGCTGGTCGATCTCCCCCACCACTTCGCCGTTCTCCAAGTTGACAACGGGCAATCCGACTAGATCGCACAAAGCACGCATAGGCCTCACCTCGTCAGCTCGATCTGGGCCAGTGGGATCACAAGTATGGTGCCGTGATGTTAGCAGCGAGAGAGACAATCTCTCAGCTATAGCTTTGACAAGCTCACTGCTTCTCATTCGCTGCACGCCATTGATTGTGAATCAAGAAGCCGACTGGATCCAATCCAGTCGGCTGTTTTGCTTGTGATTGAGGCCCCGCTATTGGGTCGCGGACCCGTGACTTGCTCTAGCGATCGTTCCTCCACCCACAACCAACTCGCCATCATAAAAGACAACAGCCTGACCCGGGGTAATGGCACGCTGTGGGCACTCGAAGCGAACACGGCAGCGGTCCATTCCAGGAACTGGGCTGATGATCGCTGGTGATGCTGTTCCTCGATAGCGAACCTTGGCCTGCACTGTGATTGGCAGCTCCAATCGGTCGAATGGGATAAAATTGAGGTCATAGCACTCCAGTTCACAAGAAGCGAGCTCGTGCTTACCGCCAACAACCACGGTATTAGTCTCCGGTATAAGTTCGACCACGTAGAGCGGATCCTGCGATGCGATCCCCAGTCCCTTCCGCTGGCCCACAGTGTAGTTGACAAGGCCCGTGTGTTGCCCAACCACGTTGCCACTGGTATCGACCATGGTGCCGGGCACCGGAGATACACCTAGATAATCGGACAAGAATCT
Source organism: uncultured Clostridia bacterium (assembly GCA_964402415.1). Lineage (GTDB taxonomy): Bacteria > Bacillota > JAAYKD01 > JAAYKD01 > CAYOCI01 > CAYOCI01. Next base: position 1,469 of record CAYOCI010000088.1, on the reverse strand, counting down.
CCGATAATCACCGTCTGGCACAAAGCAGATATCCTGGCTATCCGGCTTCTCAGCCACATCTAGTCCGAACTGCTTTGCCATGGCCCTCGCCTGAACCTTAGTCATCCCACCCAGAGGGTAAAGCGTGTGCGCCAATTGCTCCTGCCCGATGGTATAGAGCATGTAGCTCTGATCCTTGCTGTCATCCTTAGCCCTCTTGAGCAGGTAACGCCCATTGGGGCCGCGCTCGATCGAAGCGTAGTGCCCCGTGGCCACGTAGTCAGCTCCGAGCTCCCTGGCCTTGCGGTAGAGCCGATCAAAACGAATATAACGATTACAGGCAATGCACGGATTGGGTGTCTCGCCTCGCTGATACCCTGTCACAAAGCGTGTGACCACCTCATCGTGAAATGCTTGCTTGAAGTTAAGCACATAGTAAGGGATCTCTAGTTGCTGAGCCATGCGCCGAGCGTCTTCCACAGAAGATAGGCTGCAGCACGCTCGTTCAGGCAACTCCAGCTCCTCGTATTCCCCTGGCACCCACTGCCGCAGGGTAATGCCAATGAGATCATATCCCTGCTCCTTGAGAAGCACCGCTGCCAGGGAGCTGTCAACACCGCCGCTCATGGCGACAACGACCTTTTTTCTCGTCAACGGGATCACCCCCTATTGGGCCCGTAGCCCTCAGCCCGCTGCCCGCAGCGGGAGAATGCTCTGCGCCCACTTTCATTCCATTTGCTCGAAGCATGGCAGTGAGTCAATCCCTCTTTGAGCGACTGGGGAATGTTGCGTCCCTCAGAACCCTTCTGCACACCGAGAGCTACTCCCCTTCTGAGGGCTGCGGGCTGTGGGCTGCGGGCAGTGTCCACACTCTGCCACTGCCTCGCGTGATATCAGTCACCCTGCCCTCAAGTTGGGGGAGGTCGATCGGCCGAATGCGGGCAGTCACGGTCACGTCGAGGTCATAGTCAATTCGTTCTATTTTCCCCTTCAGGCTTTCGAGCTCATTCATGATCGATCCCAGCTGGTCATAGCCAGATCGGATCATCACCGCCACGGTGATGATCTTCGTGATGCACCCAGCCTCGTCCAGCCCAGCATCTGCGCACTGACGATAAGCACGAATAAGCCCCCCAACGCCGAGCTTGACCCCGCCGAAGTAGCGTGTGCTGACCACCACAACGTCAGTAAGCTCCCGATGATCGATGGCAGCGAGCGTCGGTGGACCAGCCGTCTGAGCCGGCTCGCCATCATCAGAATAGCGAAAAATGGCTTGCGGTCCAGTACCGATACGATAAGCCCAAACGTTGTGGGTGGCGTCTGTAAACTCACGGCTTACCCGGGAGATAAACTCCCGTGCTTCCTCCTCAGACCTCACTGGTTGCACAGACGAGATAAAGCGGCATAGACCCACCGGGGTTTTCACCCGTGCTGACCTGGCCACCGTCTTATACTCTGTCAGCATTTGTTCGCCCCCATAGATGCTCCAG
>CAYOCI010000087.1:0-13849 GCA_964402415.1 uncultured Clostridia bacterium | reverse complement strand
CCGGGCAGTCCTCGGTCCCCGAAAGCTTGATCGGCGTGACCAAGATCGCCGCCGGACTGAAGCACTCACTGGCGCTGCGTATGGACGGCAGAGTAGTCGCCTGGGGCGGCAACGATGATGGTCAGTGCGCGGTGCCCGAAACGGTCTTCACCGAACGGCGGGCGATTGATATCGCCGCCGGTGAACGGCACTCAGTGGCGCTGCTGGAAGATGGGACCGTTGTCACCTGGGGCTCCAATCTCGACAACCAGAAGCATTCACCGGGAAATCGCCAGGTCATCAAAATCGTGGCGGGACAGCGGCACTCGCTGGCCCTACTCAAGGATGGCCGAGTGCTGGCGTGGGGGGCCGATGACCAGGGTCAGTGCAGCGTTCCTAGTGGCCTGACTGACGTCGTGGACATCGTCGCTGGGGGTGCATACTCAGCCGCGCGGCGCTCTGATGGCCGCGTCATCGTCTGGGGAAGCCGCCGCGATAACCTGCAGGCGGTCCCGAGTGGGTGTGTGCTCATATGACGAGTCCACAAGAACACAAGTCCACAAGAACACAAGAAGTAGTCCATAGGAACATCGGTCCATAGGAACGCAGTAGTTTCGATCCCTTACTGTGAGTTGCGCCTCATAAAACACCTGCTCTGCGAACCTGTGGACTCGTGGACTTGTGGACATGTGGACTCAAAGAAAAATGAAGGAGAGGATTTCCATGGCTGTTAGACCAGGAGGAGAGCTCAGTTCGCGCCCCTTACATTTCATCTGGATGGCTGATTGTTCTGGGTCCATGTCAGTGGATGGCAAGATGCAGGCGCTCAACTACGCCATCCGCAATGCCATCCCCGAGATGCGCCGCGTGGCCGATGAGAATCCCAACGCGCAGGTGCTGGTGCGGGCGATCAAGTTCTCAAACGGGGCTCAGTGGCATATCACCAACCCCACGCCTGTGCATGACTTCAACTGGGTCGACCTGAAAGCCGAAGGAGTGACCGACTTGGGCAAGGCGCTCGGTATGGTTGCCGACCAGATGAAGATGCCGCCCATGTCCGAACGGGCCCTGCCGCCGGTCCTCGTCCTCGTATCGGATGGACAACCCACCGACGACTTCAACAGCGGTCTCAAGGCGCTGCTGGAGGAGCCATGGGGCAAGAAAGCCGTCCGCATCGCCATCGCCATCGGCTCTGACGCCGACCTGGAGATCCTGCAGAAGTTTATCGGTCATCCCGAACTGAAGCCGCTACAGGCCAATAATCCTGAGGCGCTGGTCAACTACATCAAGTGGGCTTCGACGGCAGTGGTGAAGTCTGCCTCGGCCCCAGCCAGCCAAGCCGCGGGTGCCGCCCAGCAGCCTGTTGCCAATGTCCCCATCCCCCAGCCCATCGTCAGCAGCGGCCCTGTGACGGCCAATGATCCATGGTGACCTACGGACATGATGCTGCCCTTGACAATGACCTGTCCTGTGGAGATGAAAGGCAAATGCCACATCATTGCGAAGCAACATCATCTGGCGGCAGCGCAGCCAAGCATCATCTCGCCACAGGCGAAACATCATTGCAGTTGCCTGGGCAAGCAACTGCCTCGCCCTGGTGGCTGCTTGGCGAGAGTGTTCGTGGAGCTAGCCATATCCGGCAAGGGCTACCCAACCAAGACAGCCTCCTATCGTACCCCCATGGCGGGGCCGAGGGGTCTGGCATCTTCGAGCTAGGCAACCGTGTCGCCCTAGCGGTGGCTGATGGTCATGGCAGTGCCAAGTGCTTTCGCAGTCAGATCGGGTCAGACTGTGCAGTGAAAGTAGCGATCTCAGTTGCCAAGGAGTTCTTGAGCGCGCAGGAAGAGATCGGGGATCTGACCCTGGTGAAGCGGGCGGCCGAACAGCGCCTGGCCCGCGAACTAGCCTCGAAATGGACACGGGTGATCAACGGCTACCATCAGAGCCACCCGTTTACCCCCGAAGAGCTGGAAGCGGTGGAGCGCTCCTCGGCCGATGGCCGCCGACGTATCGAGGGTGACCCCCGTCTGGCCTATGGCACGACCCTGCTCCTGGCCATGGTCACCCAGGTCTTCTCCATCTATCTGCAACTGGGCGATGGCGATATTCTGGTGGTCTCACGCCTGGGGGAGGTCACTCGTCCTATCACTGGCGATGAGCGACTCTTCGCCAATGAGACCACCTCGCTCTCGGCCAAGGACGCCTGGCGCGACTTCCGTTTCTCGTTTCAGGTATTCAGCGGCGAACCGCCGGCCCTGATCGTCCTAGCCACCGATGGCTATGCCAACTCCTTCGCCACTGAGGCGGGGTTCTTGCAGGTCGGCCGCGATATCTTGGGGCTAATTCGTGCCACCTCGGTTAAGCAGATCAAGGAGCAGATGGTCGGATGGCTGAACGATGCCACCGCCAATGGCAGTGGGGACGATATCACTCTTGGTCTGTGCTACCGGGAGCGGACGATCGGCGAGCAGGCCGAGGCCATCAAGGAACAACCACAGGAGGAGAGCGATGCAGTTACTGAAGAACCGCCAACAACTGGTTGCTGAGACCTCAGGTGCCCCCTGTGTGGTCGAGCAGCTCTTAGGCAGTGGTGGCCAAGGAGAGGTGTACCGCGGGTCACTGGCAGGCTCAGACGTGGCGATCAAGTGGTACTACCCCTACTACCTCAAGCAGGATCAGGGCCTTAGGGACAGATTGGGCTTAGCGATCAAGAAAGGCTCGCCCAACGCCAACTTCCTTTGGCCGCTCGAACTGGTAGCCAGCGGCGAGAGCGAGGGGTTTGGCTACATCATGCCGCTCAGGGATCCGCAGTACAAGTCCATCGTTGACCTGATGAAACGCCGCGCCGAACCCACCTTTTACGCGCTGACCACAGCAGGTCTCCACCTGGCAGATAGCTTTCTGCAGCTGCACGCCAAAGGGCTCTGCTATCGCGATATCTCCTTTGGCAATGTCTTCTTCCACCCCGGGACAGGCGAGATCTTGATCTGCGATAACGATAATGTCACGGTCGACGACGGCGGCGAGAGCGGTGTCCTAGGGACACCACGCTTCATGGCGCCAGAGGTGGTGCGCGGCGAGGCGATGCCGAGCACGCACACCGATCTCTACTCGCTGGCAGTGCTGCTCTTCTACATGCTGATGGTTCATCACCCGCTGGAGGGCCGTCGCGAGGTGGAGATCCACTGCCTCGACCTACCGGCGATGAACAAGCTCTACGGAACGCAGCCGCTGTTCATCTGGGACCCACAGGACCCATCGAACCGACCGGTGCCAGGCGAGCAGGATAACGCCATCGCTTACTGGGACCTCTATCCCAGGTTCCTGCGCGATCTCTTTACCAAGGCCTTTACCGATGGTTTGCGCGACCCCAAAAACGGGCGAGTGCGTGAGAGTGAATGGCGATCTGCCTTGGTGCGTCTGCGGGACTCCATTCTGTACTGCGTCTGCGGGGCGGAGAACTTCTACGATGCCGATGCCCTGCGTGACAGCGGTGGAATACCGGGAAGCTGTTGGGCATGTAAGCGCCAGCTAGTACTGCCCCCGCGCATCCGGGTGGGACGCTCGATCATCATGCTCAACCACGACTCGCACCTCTACCCCCACCATATCGACGATCAGCGACCCTACGACTTTGCTCAGCCGATCGCCGAGCTCTCCCAGCACCCCCAGAACCCCGCTCTCTGGGGGCTGAAGAACCTGTCGGGTGAGAAGTGGGTGGCTACCTTCCCCGATGGCACGGTGCGCGATATCGAACCTGGTCGGAGCGCTCCGCTGGCGGTGGGCCTGAAGATCAACTTTGGCAAAGTGGAGGGCGAGATCAGGGTGTAGGAAGTCATCAGGCATCAGCCATCAGGCATCAGCGAAGTCAACCGTCATCCGTCAACCGCCTGGAGGACGGGCGAGTTCCATCCTCTACGATATCAAATGACAACACGGGGATTCGGGTACAAGGCAACCGCAGGCCATCGGCCTGCGGTTTTCATAAGTTTAGTCTTAGGCGGTTGGTGCGGTTTTGACCTTCTGGACAAACTCCCTGACCGCCTCCTCTTTGGTCGCCCAAGAGGTGACCAGCCGGATGGATGAATGATCGGCATCCACCTTTGACCAGATGTAGAACGAGTACTCCTTCTGCAGTTCGGCGATCAGGCTATTGGGCAGTATGGGGAAGATCTGATTGGTCGGCGAGTACACCAGGAAGCGAAAGCCCGCCTGGGTGATGGCCTCTCTCAGCAGGCCGGCCATCTGATTGGCATGCTTGGCCAGATCGAAGTAAAGATTGTCTCTGAACAGCTCCAGGAATTGAATCCCCAGCAATCTGCCCTTGGCCAAGAGTGCCCCCTTCTGCTTCATATGAAAGCGGAAGTCTTCTTTGAGGTCATCGCGGCAGATGATCAGTGCCTCGCCAATCAGCGCTCCGCTCTTGGTGCCGCCGATGTAGAAGGCGTCGACCAGCCGCGCCAGGTCAGCAAGATCAAGGTCATTCTCCCGCGCCGATAGGGCGGAACCGAGCCTCGCCCCGTCCACGTATAAGATGAGGTTATGTTCGCGGCAGAACGTGCTGATCTGCTCGAGCTCGCTCTTGCGGTAGATGGTCCCAATCTCGGTGGGCTGCGAGATATAGACCAATCTTGGCTTGACCATATGCTCATCCGTATGTTCGTCCAGCGCGGCCTTGATATGGGCAGGGGTGAGCTTGCCGTCGCTGACCGCCTGTGACAGGATCTTGTGCCCGGTGGCCTCGATGGACCCGGTCTCGTGGACCAGGATATGGCCGGTGTTGGCCGCGATGGCTGCCTCGTGCGGGCGCAGAAAGGCTGAGATAGCGATCAGGTTCGACTGGGTGCCGCCCGGGATCAGATGGATAGCGAGGTCGTCACGCCCGATCCGCTGCTTCATCAGACGGACCGCTTCTAGGGTATAGCGATCCTCTCCGTAGCCGTCGGCCTGCTCAAAGTTGGTCTCCACCAAGGCGTTTAGGATCCTGGGGTGCGCTCCCTCGCTGTAGTCATTCTTGAAGCTGTACATATCGAAACTCCTTCCCATGGATTTCATTTACGTCTATAATTTGACCTTAGAAGGTCAACCCCTGCAGACAGAATGATGAAAGACCGTGCATCAGTACGATGAATCGGCGGTTTGGGCCTTATATTCCACCAGCACGGAACCATGTCGTCCGGACAGACGTCGTACCAGTAGTAGAAAGCGAGGCGGATTAGATGCGTAGAGGATTGAGATCAATCGTGCTGATCATGATGGCCGTTACATTGACCGCCTGCCAAGTCCGGGTTGTTCAGCCACCCGTGGTCTCACCGATCCCGGCACCACCAGCCCCCGCCGCATCGGTACCCAAGACAACACCGTCGCAGTCGACGCCGCCTGCCGCGCAGTCGCAGACACCCGCCACCACTCCGGTTACCAATGATCAGATCACAAAAACAGGCACCTATCTTGGCCTCGCCGACAGCTATACCATCGAGGTCAGCATCGATGGCAAACCCATGGCGCTGCGGTTGACCGACGAGTCCAAACCTGGTTTTGAAGCGCTTAAGCTTAAGAAAGATGACAAGGTCGAGATCAAGTACCAGCAGAACAGCAATAAGCAGTTTGCCATCTCTGAGATCCGAGCGGTCCGCTGACCTCTTTGCCGCGGGTCGCGGATCGCCAGCAGCGACCGCTGGTAAATGCCGATTCTTACCTCCGACTTGCATCGGACCTAGCACCATGCTATAATAATTCTAGTTCTGCGGAAGTAGTTCAACGGTAGAGCACCAGCTTCCCAAGCTGGGTGTTGCGGGTTCGAATCCCGTCTTCCGCTCCATGCGCAGATCAAGCGAGGCAGATGCCTCGCTTTTATTGTGTTTTGATTGCTGTGGTTTTTTATCTTTTCGAGAAACAAAATGGTTGCGATATAAAGGAATCTCACGGGACAAGCCGAATATAACAATTCGGTAACAAAGATGAATAAAACCCAAAAAATGGACATACTATCCCCGTTGTCAATTGGTCATCTCGTGCATACATGTACTATGAGAGGGGAGGCGTAGGATGGAAGACAATCTTAAACGGATGTCGCTCTTCCGTCGTTGCCGCGATGCGGTAACCGCGAGCCTGGCAAAACTGCAGGCTCTATGGGTCAAGGCCGACATCCCTAAGCACCTAACCCCCATTCGATATAGAGTCACTGAGAACCTCCAAGCCCTTCGCGCTCGTATTGGGCGCGCTACCCACGACGCGCAGCTCGGCGAACGGCTAAGTGTCGTGCGCCGCTCCATCAGCAAGCAGAGTGGAGCCATCCAGGGACGCATTCGCACCACTTGGCAGCGGATGGCCCTCAAGGAACGTCTCACACCACTGATGGGACGCCTCGAGCGGGGCATCGAACCAACGCTGAGGTTTCTGCAGCGCTACACTGTCGAACAACGTGCCTCAGTCGCAGCGGGGGTCATGGTGCTGGTCATCATGCTCAGCTGTGCGATCCCGCGTCCGGCCTTCGCCGTCATGGTAGGAGACGAGACCGTTGGTGTTCTCCAAGATGCCGGTCTGGTGATGACGTATGTGCAGCGCCTGATCGCTTCCCGTGGACATACCGAGGAGATCAAGTTGCAGATCGACCCCATGGTAACCGTCAAGCGCATCTCCTGGAACAAAGGGTTCACGGTACCAGCCGATCTGGAGACGGCCATCGCGCGCAAGACCAGCGTGGTCGCCGACGCCTCGGTGATCAATATTGCTGGCAAGGTCTCGATCCCCGTGGCCAGCACACAGATCGCCAACGAGGTCCTGAACCAGGTCAAACAGGCCTATGTCGATGATCATCCAGGTCTGCAGAGCGCGACAGGCGAGTTTCAGGAAACTGTCAGTGTGGAAAAACAGCTGATGCCTCTCGATCAGCTCCGCACGCCTGAGCAAGCTGTTCGTCTGCTCTTGGATGGCACCGAACGTCAGGAACTGATTACTGTCTCTCGTGGCGATTCGCTCTGGAGCATCGCCGACGCGCGCAAGACGAGCATCGAAGAGCTGAAGAAGGCCAATCCCACCATTGCTGAAGACGAGATCAAGGAAGGGCAGACCCTGAAGTTGGTCGTTGCCGAGCCTTTGGTCAATGTCAAGACGGTCGAGGTGGTGCACGAGACCACTGCGGTCCCCTTCGGGGTTCAGACCACCTATACAGACGATCTCTATACCTGGGAGACAGAGGTCCAGCGCGAAGGATCCCCAGGGAGCAGAGCAATGGTCTATGAGGTCACCAAGATCAATGGCGAGGAGATCTCCCGTGACGCGGTCGATGAGAAGCTGATCACGAAGCCGACCGACAAGATCGTCGCCAGAGGGACCAAGGTTGCTCCAAACCGCGGCACAGGCGCCTTCGCTTGGCCGATGCATACCGGCTATATCTCATCCAGCTATGGCTGGCGTGATATCGGCTACCACAATGGCGTGGATATTGCGGCACCGCATGGAACGCCCATCTACGCTGCTGATAGTGGTATCGTTACCTTTGCAGGCTGGGATAGCAGCGGGCTGGGCTACATGGTCACCATCGACCACCGCGACGGGACCGTCAGCCGCTACGGACACATGTCTGCCATCTTGGTGGAACTCGAGCAGGGCGTGACCAAGGGTGAGGTCATCGGACGAGTGGGCAATACCGGCTATAGCTTTGGTGCTCACTTGCACTTCGAGGTCTACGCTGATGGCGCCCGGGTCAATCCAATGAACTACTTTGACTAACGCCTAAGACCTGAGGATGTGGCTAGTGCCACATCCTCTTTCTTCGTGTGTTCACATATGTTTCATATCTGCGCAATCAAATCGACATCAGTACATGCTAACATAATACTTGCAGGTGCGCTCCCCATACCTCCTCTTATATAAAGAAACGCAGTACGGCGGGTACTGCGTTTCTTTGTGTACGAACGTGGCTGCGAAGCAACATGCTCACGCCCCTTCGAGCGACGGCTAGCGCCGGATAGGCGCGGCGTCGACAGCAGCTTCGCAAAGCCGCGGTAGACAGGCGGAGCGGAGAACGAGGCGGTTGAGTGGCTAGTATAAGGCGCGGTGTCAATAGTAGCTTCGCAAAGACACGACAGACAGGCGGAGCTGAGAATGGGGCGGTTGATTGGCTAGTATGGTCGAACGTGGCCGCAAAGCAGTATGTTAGTTCTACATGCTGCTATTCGGCAGCACTACATCGGACAAAAGACGTCGCGCCCTGCGGATGGTTGTCCCCACTACGGGCTGTGGCTGTGGGCTGCGGGCATTTTCATATTCGGGGTGGGAATGAACTCGATTTTACCATCTTAGATAGCGGCAGGAAACCTAGTCGTGGCGCCGAATATACTGTATTATGTAAAACACCTGTAATGTTGTTTGAGGGGGTTATCCGGTTGGCTGAGAGGATTATGGTTGTCGACGACGAGAAGCCGATCGCGGAGATCGTCAAGTTTAACCTTGAACGCGAGGGCTATGAGGTTGCAGTCGCCTACAACGGTCTGGAAGCCCTGTCCTTGGCTGAGAGCAATAAACCCGATCTGATCCTCCTTGATATTATGCTGCCGAAGCTGGATGGGATCGAGGTCTGCCGCCAGTTGCGTAAGACCATGACCATGCCGATCGTCATGTTGACGGCCAAGGACTCCGAGGCGGATATCGTACTGGGTCTGGGCGTGGGCGCGGATGACTATATTACGAAGCCCTTCAGCACCCGTGAGGTGATCGCCCGTGTCAAGGCACTCCTCAGGCGTGTTAAGGTCTTCACCGAGGCTGACGCCAAGGCGAAGAGCCAGATGGAGTTTGGCAGCCTAGTGATTGATCTGGACAAATACGAAGTGACCAAGCGCGGCCAACCACTCGAACTGACCTTCCGCGAGTTTGAGCTGGTCAAGTACCTGGCCGCTCACCATGGACGAGTGTTGACCCGCGAACAGCTTCTCGAAGAAGTCTGGGGCTACGATTACTATGGGGATCTGCGTACCGTGGACGTTACCATTCGTCGCCTGCGTGAGAAGGTGGAGGACGACCCGTCGAATCCTCAATACATCGAGACGCGACGGGGTGTCGGATACCTATTTCGGAGGTAGCACCGGAAATTGCATGACTTCATAATGGTAGACCAACGTCATCCGCAGAGAGCAGACTCTACGTCATGCAATTTCCGCAGAGATGACTTATGAAAGGTGCTTGGGTAGATGGTCAAACAGGGTCGAGCAGTCCGCTGGTACAGAAGCATTCAGCTCAAGGTGGTCGCCATCTATCTACTGCTAATCCTAGCGGCGATGCAGTTCATCGGGGTCTACCTGTGGCTGAACCTTGAGCAGTTTTACAACGAACAGAATACCAAGACCCTTGAGCAGGCGGTGCGCAATGTCGCTTTCAGCGCCCGCGAGTTTCTGGTCAAGGACCGGCAGCTGAAGCAGTTGCAGCGGGAGATTGAAGAGCTGAAGAAGACTGCCCCCAGTGACAACCAGCAGTTGGCTAAGGAGCAGAACCAGCAGGTCATTCGCAAGGAGACCAGCCGTGTGGAGCTGGAGGCGACGGTGGTCAAGCTTCATAGCGACCTGACCAACATGGTCCGCTCCTACAGCCCCCAGGAGGCCGACGCCAAGGGTGATACCATCCAACTCGCTGTCCTCGACAGTGCGCTGAATCCGGTGGGCAAGACCGTCGGGCTTTCCTTCCTGGGCACGGTTGATCTCTCGCTCTTGACCACAGCGCTGCAGACGGGTCAGAATCGGGAGCTGAAGGCGCAGTTCCAGCGCCCTGGGCAGGAACAGATGCAGGATGTCAAACTCCTGGCGATCCCGATCAAGCAGGATGAGACCGTCCACGGGCTGATCTACATAGAGAGCGGGCTGGCCAGTATTCGCGCTAACCTTGAGCAAGTCCGCGAGATTGTTTACTGGGCAGCGGGTGGTGCGCTCTTGATCGTGACCATGCTAGGTTCCTATCTAGCCAGCACCATCGCCGTACCCATCCGGCAGCTGACCAACCGGGCTGCTAATCTAGCGCAAGGGGACTTCAGTCAGCTGATCCATGTCAAGGCCGACGATGAGATCGGGCAGTTGGGCGATACGTTTAACCTGCTCACCCTCCGGCTACGGGAGACGCTGGCGCAGATCGCCAGTGAGAAGGGTAAGATGGAGGCCATGCTCGAGTACATGACCGAAGGGGTGATCGCCCTGGATTCCGCCGGTGCGATTATCCATGCCAACCCCACAGCACAGACGATGTTTGGGGTCAGCGCATCCGTGCTCGGGCAGCCTTTGGACCAGGTCTTTGATCCCAAGCAGCAAAGCTTCGGCTGGCGGCAGGCGTTGGCCAGCAATCAGACCATTACCAAACAGCTGGCTCTGCCTGGATCGGCGGCACGGATCGTGCGATCCCATGCGGCGCCGTTTACCAACCCCGAGAGTGGTCAAGCCGGTGTCGTCATCGTACTCTACGATATCACTGAGCAGGAGCGACTGGAGGAACTGCGCCGGGACTTCGTGGCCAATGTCTCGCATGAGCTACGTACCCCACTAACCACCGTCAAGAGTTATGTCGAGACGCTCCTCGACGGGGCGGTGGACTCACCTGAACTCACGGCACGCTTCCTAGGGGTAGTTCGCGACGAGGCAGATCGCATGACGCGCTTGGTCTCTGACCTGCTCCAACTGGCCCAGTTGGATGCCATGAGCAAGCGCGAACGCTTCTTCCTCCAGCCGATCAAAGAGATGATCAAGGACGTCACATCCAAGCTGGCGGTGACCTTCGAGCAGAAAGGACTTGGCTTCTCGCTAGCCCTTCCCGAGAGCTCACCTCTGATCTATGCAGCTCAGGACAAGGTCCAGCAGGTTCTGATCAACATCCTCTCCAACGCGATCAAATATACCCCCGAGGGGGGACAGGTCTTCATGTCGCTTGCTGAGCTCGCGGACGGCGTCGAGGTTCTGGTTCAGGATACGGGGATCGGCATCCCCAAAGAGGACCTACCCCGTATCTTTGAACGTTTCTATCGTGTTGATAAGGCCCGATCGCGCGAACTGGGAGGGACCGGACTTGGTCTCTCCATCGCACGGCAGATCATCGAGAGTCATGGCGGGCGGATCGGGATCGAGAGTGAGGTGGGCCAAGGGACCGCGGTTCGCATCTGGTTGCCGCACCCCGACGTGGTCACTGAGGCTGCTGCGACGGAGGCAGATCCGTCATGAGGGAGATGCTGAAGTCCACCGCTCTGGCCCTGTTAGTCGTCATCAGCGTCTGGCAGATGAGCCTGTTTATCCAGCAGCAGACCTTTGGTCCGCAGCGGCTTCTCAGCCCTGCCATGGTGGCAGCGGCGACGCCTGCCGCCCAGCAGGAGCAGCTAAAGCGCCTACCAGCGGAACTGGTTACCCCGCCACGTGTCATTGCCCACTTAGGCGGCGAGAAACACGCCCTACTCAGGGCATCGTCAGGCTTTTACACCAACATATGGAATAACATTTGGCGCTCGTCGATCGCCAAGAATCAGGTCATGCACTTCTCAGACTTCCAGAAGGTCGAACGTGAGCAGTGGGACAGCCTCTCCCCCTCGGTGGAGATGATCTTGTCACATCCGACTCCACTTGACCTCTGGCTGCAGGCGTTGGGAGTGAAGCTGGAAGGGGTCGTTGGCAAAGTACCCGTGGTCAACCGGCTCTATGTCTCGGCCACGGAGGACGACCTGATCATGATCGAGGACGTGGAGATCGATCAGCTCTACATCATGCCGATCGAGTTCGAGGCTGAGATCCTTAGCAAATTCCTCGATGTGACAGCGGCCAGCGTCTACTATGCTCAGGTGCCGCTCAGCCCCAAGATCTTTGCTATCCCCATGGCGAACCCGATCTATGTCTATACCAAAGCCCCCTTGGTCGCCCCTCGCCAGGTGGAGATCGAGCCGACTATCGAAACAGATAAGCTATTGGCAGCCTTTTTCCCCGACCCGTCCATGGTCAGACTGTATAAGGACAGCGAGGGCAACGAGAGCTACTATGATGGGGTGCGGATGCTCAAGCGGCTGGATGGTCTCCGCCGTTTGTCCACTCTTCAGGCTCCGGAAGGGGCCGCGAGCGGTAAGGAGCCTGACCCTTTGCTGGTGATGGCGCGCTGGAGCACCCGCCTGCAGCAGTGGTCTGAGGGCGAGGTCTCGTATGATGGCCAACGCCAGGTCGACGGCCAGGCCGTGACCTACTACCAGCAGGCCTATCAGGGCAAACCTGTCTTTCGCGTCGGCTTGGCGGAAGGTTCGCTGCCGACCATTCGCCCGTCCTACATGGTCGGTAGCGAAGGGGAGACGCTGATCAGCTTCGAACGTGACACCGCCAAGATCGGCGCCTCGGGCACTCACAAAGAGGCTCTCGATGCGATCTTTGCCCTGGCGGTGGTTGATGACCGTTGGGACAGCCTGTTTCCCGGGCACGCACGCCAGGACAAGAAGCTGCGCGATATCTACGAAGCATTCTTAGTCGGCAGCGGACCCATGGCCAGCCCGGTCTGGTGCGTGGAGTTCTACGACGGCTCGAAGGTCCTGGTTGATATCTACGATAGCTCCGTCCGTGGGGTGATGCTCTCCGTCAGCGACCGCTGACGGAAGGCCATAGCCCAAAGCGAGTACGGTATCACCTGGACCATCTTCGTTGCCACTCTTGTCTAATGTCTTGGGTCCACTATATGAGAATACTCATTAGGGTCGCCTGCGGGCGACCCGCGGGAGGGTCTAAGACCCTCCCCTACAGACGCCCCTGCTGTTACCCGCGAGACAAAGGGATCACAGGCGAGCTGGTTGTAGGGGCGTCTGTAGCCTCGCGGCCATACTGCGATGGTCTACCCGCCCGTGGAGTAGCGCGCAGCACTACGGCTTTTTCGTCCATTCGGGCGCTGCGTAGTCCCTGGTTCTTCGTCACCCTCGAGGGGCGAGGGGCGAGGGGCGAGGGACTCTTTTACGTAAAGGAGCGAGGTTAACTTTGAACTGGGGGAAGGCAAAGACACTGTTATTGATCGTGTTTGTGGTGCTCAACCTCATCCTCGCTTACTACAACTTCGCCAAACCGTTCTGGCTGCAGCCAGCGCAGGCGGTGGATGACGATGAGCTGCGCGCCACCCGTGACCGCCTAGAGAAAGAAGGCGTCTTTCTCATGCAACCCATTCCGCGGGTCGCACCGCAGATGGGTTACCTCCCACTGAGACTGCAGTCCGAGGATCCAGGGGTCACAGCCGCACGCTTTTTCAGCCAGGCAGGGGTTCGCGGGGAGAAACAGTCCGGGCCCGGTGATCAGGTGAGTTATCAATTTGCCTCTGGGACTGAGCGGCTGGATATCAGCTCCAATGGCATCCTGACCTACCGCAACGATGCCGCTCAGGTCGGAAAAGATGGTACCAAGATCAGCCTGGAACAGGCCAAGGTGATCGCCGAGGAGTTTATCAAGCAGCACCTAGGTGGCATGCCGAAGAGCGCGCGCTTTGGCTCCGCCGCGACTGGCAACGCAGCGGCGGTCAGTCACCAGCTCACCTACTACCAATACACTCCCCAATATACGTCGTCCGTCCCGATCTTCGACGCCTACATCGACATGGTGGTCACCAGTCAAGGGGTCACGATGATGACCAGGCGCTGGCCTGAGCCAGCGGGCTGGGTCAGTCAGTATGCGACCATTGCCTCCGCTAGCGATATCCTGCTTCGCCTGATCCAAGATCCCTTTTTCAAAGAAGCCGCGAGTAAGATCAAGAGCGGGCAGCAGGACGCTCAGGTGGTGATCAAGGAGATCACCCTGGGCTACTACTCCGCGCTCGACCCCAACACCCAGAGCAAGGCTTTCCCCGCTTGGCGCGTAGCGCTGGCCCAAGGTGACGAGTTCATCTACAACGC
>CAYOCI010000086.1:0-13991 GCA_964402415.1 uncultured Clostridia bacterium | reverse complement strand
GGCAGCGGCACAACTTCATGAATCACCTACAGGTGTTATACGGTTACGCCCAGTTGAACCGCATTGATGCCATGGGTGATTATTTTAACCGTTTGGTTCAGAACTTAATTCAGCAGAGCCAACTCAATCGTCTGGCCGATCCGTCGCTTGCCATCTCGCTGCTCAAGTGGTGTGTAGTGGCCGAAGATGAGGGGATCGATCTGAAGGTGGAGACGGCTCCGCAACTGTCTGCGCTAAAGCTCGCGTGTAGTGATGACTTGGTTGATCTCGATCGTCGACTGGAGCTTGCCATTAAGGCTGCCAGCGAACGCCCCGAAGAGGAACGCCGTCTCGCTATTCAGGTTGGTCTTGACCATGGTCACCTTAGTGCCCTGATCTATGAAGAAGAGATCGGGCACGGCAGACCGTGACCAACTGCACGCAACCAGCGGACACTTACAGTGGGATCTGTCTGTCGGGACACCTTCATGCCAAGTGTCCTGCAGCGCCAACTAGATGAAACGGGTGGCAACAACATGGGACCACGGTTCTTGTTGGCATACTAATATCGCATGCTGTGTTCTCACTCAGCGTGCGAGCAAGTGAGAAAGCATAGCCTGATTCCACGCCATGTCGTCATACGATGGTGAGTGAGCCGTCGCTGATTGACCAGGGTGACGTATTGGATGGTGGTGGCGGCTATTTGAGGTGACAGGAGATGTTCATTGATCAAGCCAAGATTCTTGTCAAAGGTGGCGACGGCGGTCACGGCATGGTGGCTTTCCGGCGCGAAGCTCATGTTCCTGAAGGGGGCCCTTGGGGTGGTGACGGCGGTCGAGGCGGCAATGTGATCGCTCTGGTCGACACCGGACTGCAGACGCTGATCGACTTCCGTTATAAGCGCCACTATCGAGCTGATCGCGGCGAAAACGGACAGATCAAAGATATGCATGGCCGTAATGCAGAGGACCTAATCTTCAAGGTTCCGCCCGGGACCCTTATCCGGGATGCCGGGACGAATGAGATCATCGCTGATCTGACAGAACCCGGGCAACAGGTCATCGTTGCCAAAGGTGGTCGTGGTGGTCGCGGCAATGCGAGGTTCCGTAGCTCCACCAACCGGGTCCCGCAAATGGCGGAAAAGGGTGAACCTGGGCAAGAGCGCGATATAGTCCTGGAACTGAAGATGATCGCGTCAGTGGGTTTGGTGGGCTTCCCGAATGCGGGCAAGTCGACACTGCTGGCTCAGGTCAGTGCCGCCCGTCCCAAAATCGCAGACTACCCATTCACCACACTCCATCCTAACCTCGGGGTTGTCACCAGTGGCGAGCGTAGCTTTGTCATGGCTGATATCCCGGGGTTGATCGAGGGTGCCCATGAGGGCGTGGGCTTAGGCCATGACTTCTTGCGCCATATCGAACGTACGAAACTGCTGTTGCACATGATCGATACAGCCAGCCTAGATGGGCGTGATCCCATTGAGGACTATGAGAAGATCAACCGTGAGCTGACAATGTATAGTCCGGAACTCGGCGACCGCGCTCAGATCGTGGCGCTGAACAAGGTAGATCTCCCACAAGCCCAAGAGAACCTTCCGCGGGTGCAGGAATACCTGGAGCGTAAGGGGGTTCAGTCCTATGCCATCTCGGCTGCTACAGGTGCGGGAGTCGAACAGCTGATGCATCGAGTTGCCGATCGTCTGGCAGAGATACCCGATCTACCACCGTTGACCTTCACTGATGAGGCTTTGCATACCTTCAATGATGATGGCCGCTTCGAAGTGCAGACCGTTGAGGGCGTCTTCGTGGTTGAAGGGCAGAGGCTGAATCGATTTGTAGCCATGACAGACTTCGATAACGAAGCTGCCGTCAAGCGCCTGCAAAATATCATGCGCAAGATGGGCGTAGAAGACGCTCTGCGCAAGCACGGAGTCAAACCCGGCGATACTGTTCGGATTAGGGATATGGAGTTCACGTATGCTGAACATGATGAGGCTGAATAGGAGGTTCGCATGCTAACCGGAAAACAGAAACGCTACCTTCGTTCGCTGGCCGTTACTGAACCTGCAATCGTCCAGATCGGAAAGGGTGGCATCACGGGCACCCTGATTACTCAACTGCAAGATGCTCTCGAGGCTAGGGAACTGGTTAAGATCAAGCTACTACCGAACACTGATGCGGATCTGTATGAGGCCGCTGAGGAACTTAGGACGGAGACGGGTTCCGAGTTGGTTCAGACCATCGGCAAGAATATTGTGCTCTACCGTCGATCCACTGAACAGCCCAAGATCGAACTGCCTTGATGGTGGTGACCCATGAAACGAATCGGATTAATGGGCGGCACCTTCGACCCAATCCACCATGGGCACTTAGTGACTGCGGAACATGTTCGTTACGTTGGTGACCTCGACCAGGTCCTCTTTATCCCCGCAGGTTCGCCTCCGCACAAAACTGGTGGCGCCGCCGTTTCGGCCGAGGATCGCTTGGCCATGGTTGAACTGGCCATTGCCGACAACCCGTATTTTCACACGTGTGACTTCGAGGTCAGGCAACAGGGGCCATCTTACTCGATCACGACGGTACAATATCTCCGCGAGGTGCTAGGGCCGGATGTGGAGCTGTTCTTCATTATCGGCGCCGATGCAATCAATCTAATTACCACTTGGATGCGCTGGCGCGAACTTCTGACCCTGTGTCGCTTTTTCGCCATGACCCGCCCAGGCTACACCATGGAAGATTTTTCAGGTCTTGCTCCAGAACCTGGTCTGCTGCAGCAGCGGATTCAGGTGGTTGAGGTTCCTGCGCTGGAGATCTCATCCACTGAGATACGCTCGCGCATCCAGCGTGGCTGGCCGATCAAGTATCTCGTCCCACATGACGTGGAACAATACATCTGCCAGCATCAGCTGTATGGCCCAATTGGCCGAGAATGACAGGACCGGCCCTGAATAAAGGGTTTTGTCGGGACAGACACTACAGCTAGAGCCCGGAAATCCACAGAAGAGGTGACGAATCATGTCCAAGACTCTCTACGTCGGAAATCTGCCGTGGTCAACCACTGAAGACGACCTGATGGCGCATTTCTCATCTCAGGCAGAAGTTAAAAGCGCCCGTATCATCACTGACCGTGAAACCGGCCGCTCGCGCGGATTTGGTTTTGTAGAAGTCAATGACGAGGATGTTGAGCGGGTTGTTGCCGCGATGAACGGTACAGATTTCAACGGTCGGCAGCTCATCGTCAACGAGGCCAAACCAAGAGAGAGAGCGTTCTAAGGACGCCGAACACCATGCAGTTAACAAAAAGCGCGCAAGCGCTTTTTTGTTATTGGCGGGAGGAAGGTTATGGATTGGACCAAGTCATACACCATGGTTAAAGAGACACTGAGTGAGCGTCGTTTCAGGCACACTCTTGGTGTGATGGATCTAGCGGAGAAGTTGGCGATGAACTACAACGTTGAGATTGAGAAGGCTCGATTGGCAGCGCTGCTCCATGACTGCGCCAGGGGATGGCCCGAGTGGCAGCTATTGAAAAAGGCAGAGGACTTTGCTATAGTTGTCACTGAGATCGACAGGTCTCAGCCTGAGCTGCTTCACGCTCCGATTGCCGCTGAGTTGGCTCGACGGGAGCACGGGGTTTCAGATCCCGCCGTGGTTGAAGCCATTCGCTGGCACACCACTGGGCATGAGCAGATGGACGACCTGGCGAAGATCATTTATGTCGCAGACAGTCTGGAACTAGGGCGGGAATACCCTGGGGTTGACCGCTTGCGCCAGGAGATGTACACCGGTTTGGATCAGATCTGCCTCAGCGTGTTGAACCACACGCTCAGCTACCTGCTGGAGACGGACAAGCTGATCCATCCCCAATCCATCCGAGCGCGTAACGAGCTGCTCCTACAGAGGAAGTAAGTGAGACGGTTAGCGGGAGTGCGACAGTCTTAGAAGGCTCGAGAGGTAGATAGCGGAGAGGAAGCAGTTGATGAGGATGAGCAAGGGATGCAAGCGTTACGCGGTTCTTGCCCTCATGGTTATCATGTTTATTGGAGTAACGGCAGGGGCTACCCTGTTCTTTTACTTAAGAGGGCTACAACCCGATGATGGTGAAGGCGTCAAGAGCACCGCGCCACGGGCCAATGAGAGAGTGAACGTCCTGCTTCTGGGTCAAGACGCAGGGCTGATCGAGGGCGGCGGTCACGGTAACACGCGAACTGATGTGATGATCCTGGCGAGCTTTTATCCCAAGGACCAAACCATAAATATGCTCTCGATTCCACGGGACACGCTGGCGAATATTCCTGGATATGGCAACAGCAAGATCAATGCAGCTCACGCCTATGGTGGGGTTCCGCTGGCAGTTGAGACAGTGGAAGGTCTGACGACTCTACAGATTAACTACTACGTCAAAGTGGGCTTCGAAGCCTTTACCAAGCTGGTTGATGCGGTCGGGGGCGTCGAGCTCGATGTGGAACAGGACATGCACTATATCGACCCCTACGCGGAGCCCAAGCTGGTCATCAATCTAAAGGCGGGAAAACAGCGCCTGGACGGCGACAAGGCCGAGCAGTACATCCGCTACCGAGATGAGACCGGTGATATCGGGCGCATTGGGCGCCAGCAAAAGTTCCTAAGTGCTCTGGTCGACAAGCTTCTTTCTCCGGCCAATATCTTCAGACTGCCGGAGATCGCCCGCGTGGCCTCAAATTATGTGGAGACCAACATGGGTGCCTGGGAGATCGCCAAGTACGCGCTGATTGCCCAAACGGTGGATCGGGACAAAATCTCTATGCACACCATGCCCGGCTACCCTGACTGGGTGGGGGGGATCAGCTACTGGGTTCCAAAACGGCAGGAGTTCAGCACGCTCCTGGATCAGTATTTCCGCAACAAGGCGACGCTTGCCAACTGGGATATTAAGATTGAGGTCCTCAATGGCAACGGCTATCCGGGTGCAGCCACAAAGATGAAGGAACGGTTGGCCAAACTCGGCTTCCAGGTGGTCAGCGTCGACGATGCCGAGAACACCAACTTTCAGACCACCGAAGTAATCAACCATACCACCAATCTGCAAAAGGGGAAGGCGGTCCAGGCAACTATCAAAGGATCGATTCTTAGAAAAGAGATCCGATCTGATACCGAGGTTGATGTGACCGTAATCGTGGGCAAGGACAATCCTCAGTAATTATGCGGCAGGGCCGCACAATCTACGGAAGCAGATCGCCGCTTCGCGTGCGACTGCGAGATGCGGCAGAGCCGCAGAAAAATCGGATGCGGATCGTTGCTTCCGGCAGCCGACCGCGGGGAGGCAGTGGATGCAAACAACGAGAGAGCTAGCCATCAGCGTAGTCGAGTGGGCGCTGGAGAAGAAAGCGAAGTATCCTGTGGTCATGGAAGTAGGGCAGCAATCAACCATTGCTGATTACTTCGTGGTGCTCAGTGGATCGAGTACCGTGCAGGTCAAGGCTATTGCCGATCACCTTGCCAAGAAACTAACGGAGCTGCAACTGGCCCGCCGTAGCGAAGGATATCAAGATGGTCATTGGGTCTTGGTCGATTGTGGCGATGTGGTCGTGCATATCTTCACCGAGGAGATGCGCCAATTCTATAATCTCGAGCGCCTTTGGTCTGACGTTCCGACGGTTTCGGTGTAGGCATTAGCCCGAACCAATCAGGCATCAGCCCGCAGTCGGTCAACCGTCTGGAAGGCGGGCGCCAATCACTGTGCGTTACCAACGGAAGCCGAGGTCAACGGCCACCATGATTTGGATGCAAATCACTCGTTGACAGAGCATGAGAAATGCTGATATAATGGTCAATGTCGACAGCGAGTTAGGCAAACGCGGTCGACGATCCATGGGGGTGTAGCTCATCTGGGAGAGCGTCTGAATGGCATTCAGAAGGTAAGCGGTTCGATCCCGCTCATCTCCACCAAGGAAACAAGAGCCATGACTTTACGTCATGGCTCTTGTTGTTGTTTCAGCAAGCCGAATCAGGCTGGTGGGAAAACGCGCCTATCGCCGCATGACGGATCGAAGCTGGCGCCAGAGTGGTGGAAATTAGCAGGGATTCTGCCGAATGATGGCGAAACAGGGGTTCCAGGGAAGGTGAGACGAGATGAATCTGGGACGACGTGAGATGATGATCATCGTAGCAGCGTTGGCACTGCTGTTAGCAGGTACAGGTCTTTATTGGTGGCGATCAGAGGCCAATCGCCCCGTAGTGATCGCCTCTCCCCGGGAGAGCGCGGTTCAGCCGCAAGGGATAGCCAGCGCCCCCGCTCTGTCGGCCAAACCGGAACAAGTGATTGTGCATATCAGTGGTGCTGTACGGCAGCCCGGTCTATACTCAGTGCCCTTGGGAGCGCGTCTCAACGATGCTATCCAGGTAGCCGGGGGAGCGTTAGTAGAGGCCGATCTGGATGCCGTGAACCTGGCGGCCCCCTTGGTCGACGGACAGAAGTACCTCATCCCGGTCAAGGGGCAACAGGTGATTGTGGCGTCGCCGGGAGGTACCTCGCCTAGTTCTGGGAAGATCAATATCAACAGCGCCGATCAGAAGACTCTGG
Organism: uncultured Clostridia bacterium; assembly: GCA_964402415.1. GTDB lineage: Bacteria > Bacillota > JAAYKD01 > JAAYKD01 > CAYOCI01 > CAYOCI01. Next base: position 7,451 of record CAYOCI010000086.1, on the reverse strand, counting down.
AGCAACTGCCGGGCGTTGGAGAGGTACGTGCCAAGGCGATCATCGACTATCGCCAGAAGAACGGCCCCTTCAAGTCCACCGAAGACCTGAAGAAGATCACCGGCATCGGGGACAAGACCTTCGAGCAGATGCGCGAGCAGGTGACGGTGTATTGACGAGACCCAGGACACTAGAGACAGAGTAACGCTGTAAGGTTTTGAGCCAAACCGTTGGGTTTGGCTCTTGTTGGCTTGAGAGCCTCTGTTTATCAGGCTGTAGACTCAGACGGCTGACGCTAGGTTGGGCAAGGAGGGAGACCCCATGCGACGTCCATTGGTGCTGGTAACGGTCTCCTTTCTGCTGGGGATCATACTCTACGAACTGGGCCCTTGGCCCATGATTACGGCAGTGCTACTTGTCGCTTCAGCGGCCATGATCGGCCCAGAGCGCTATCGCCAGGCCTTGGTCGTCGTGCTCGTGGTTGGATTGGTGTCGTCGCTCTATACCCACGTCAGCTGGACGGGGCGCCAGCACCCGCTGCCCGTCGCTGTTGATGATGATGAAGTCATCATCGAGGGAACTGTACTGGGAGCTCCTGAGCAGCGTCCAGGTGGTCAGAGGTTTCTGCTGCAAGCCGATCAGATCAGATACAATGGGGCTGCCTGGTCCTGGCGTGGGACGGTGCAAGTCACCATAGCCGAACCGATGGCGGCGCAGGCTGAACGGCCGCAGCCCGTATTCACCATTCATGCTGGAGAGCACCTACGCATCAAGGGGGATTGGCGGCTCTATGGTCCAGCGCGGAATCCGGGTGAGCCCGACTGGTCAAAGGTCATGGCGCGCCGGGGAATCAACGGGAGCCTCTGGAGCCAGCAGGAGACGGTGACATCCTTAGGGCAAGGCGAAGTATCCTGGTGGCAGCGATCGGCGTGGAGTCTGCGGCAGAAGGCCATCGCCGTCTATGAGCGTTATCTGCCAGCGCCCTATGATGCACTGTTGGCGGGACTAACCCTAGGGGCCGATGATCGGATTCCCGAGGAGATGGTCGAAGACTTTCAGAGCGCGGGCGTACTGCACCTATTGGCGGTATCCGGCGGCAATGTCGCCTTTGTTGTGGGGGCCATACTGTTTGTCTTGCGCCGAGTGCCGATCCCCATCTGGTTGGAGAACCTACTCTTGCTTGCGGCCATCATCATGTTTGCCCTGGTAACAGGTGCCGAGGCGTCCGTGGTACGAGCGTGCTTCATGGCGGGCCTGCTGATCCTGGCTCGCTGGCTGCTGCGCAGTCCCGAGTTCATCTCTGTCATCGCGCTAAGCGCTCTGGCAATGCTCATCATCGATCCCTATGCGTGCTATGCGGCAGGCTTTCAGCTCTCCTATGCGGCGGTCATCGGCCTAGCGCTCTGGACCCAGTCATTTGCGGCCCGCATGGGCTCCCTACCGAACTGGATCAAGACGCCTCTAGCCGCCACGTTAGCAGCCCAACTCGGTGTCTTGCCTTTATCCATCTATTACTTCAACCAGGTCTCGCTGATCGCCCCTGTGGCCAATCTAGTCATCGTAGCGTTGGCAGTGCCTGTAAACTTCCTGGCGGCGGCACTGGTCCTCTGCAGCTCGCTGTTAGTCCCAGTGGCATGGATGATCGGGCAATGGACCACTTGGTTGCTGGTCCTCATGACCAAGACAGTGGCCGTCGCCGCCAAGGTTCCTTTGGCGACGCTGACCATCCCCAGCATCGGGGTGGCCGGCGCAGGCGCTCTGTACCTGTGGCTTTTCTGGCTCTCGACCAGACCATATTGGCTGACCTCGCGCCAGAGGTTGGCCGCTAGCTTAACCATCGCTTGGGGGTTGGTCATCTGGTGGTGGCATCCATGGCCCTATCAGTGGCAGATCACGGTACTCGATGTGGGTCAGGGCGATGCCATCTTCATGTGCATGCCCAATGGCAGGACGGTGCTGGTGGATGGTGGTGGGCGTCGATCGCCGTTGCCTGAGACGGTGGGCGGGGGAGTGGTGGTACCGTTCCTGCGCCGCCAGGGCGTGCAGTGGCTCGATCTGATGGTGGTGAGTCATCCCCATGAAGATCACTATCGCGGACTACTGGCTGTGACCGACGCCATGCCGGTCAAGATGGCGGTTGTCGGCCCCAGCCACGATTCTTATGATGAGAACTACCAGCGGTGGATCGGTTCACTCATCAAGAGCCGGGTAGTGACCGCGGCCGCCGGGGATCAGATCATCGTCGATCCTCGGATTAGCATGGAGGTCATGGCCCCTGCCCAGGCGATCAACGATTCGGTGAGTGAGGCGGCTGTGAACAACCAATCACTGGTGCTGAGGCTTCGCTACGGCGCCACCAGTCTCTTGCTCACCGGAGATCTCGAGGATGACGGAGAGCGGCGCTTAACCGATGACCAGCTAGGTTGGGACGAACAGACGGTGCTGAAAGTTGGGCATCACGGTAGCAGGAGTTCTACCGGCGATCAGCTACTCAGCGTGGTCTGTCCAGACTTGGCGGTGATCTCCGTGGGCGAGGGAAACAGCTTCGGGCATCCGTCAGCCGAGACCTTGACACGGCTGGAGTCTGCCGGCAGTCGTGTCCTGCGTACCGATAGGCATGGGGCGGTCACCTTCGTCAGCGATGGGACAGGTTGGCGCGTCAAGACGATGCGGTAGACGGGATATGGTATAATGGAGGAAACGCAAGTCATGAGTCATGACTCACCTGGAGGTTCCCATGCATCTTCGCGAGCTCAAGCAGCAACTGCATAGCGGCCAAGTCAGCCCAGTTTATCTCATCCATGGTGGTGACCCATGGCAGACCAGCGAGGCAGTTCGCATGCTCAAGGAACTGGTGCCAGTCGAACTACGTTCGTTGAACTCAGTTACCTTAGTCGGCAAAGGCCTGCGTCCTGCCGAACTCGAGTCGAGCCTGCAGATGGTCTTCCTGGGTGATCGCAGAGTGATCGTGGTCGAAGAACCTCCCTTTCTGAAGAGCACCCGTGGTGAGGAGAGCGAGGATAAGGGCACGACCAAGGACGAAGACGAGCGTTGGCAGCAGGTCATCTCCAAGGCAGGACCCGAGATGGTGATTGTGTTGACGCTCTCGGAGAAGGCCGATAGCAGACGTAAGTTCTACAAGTGGCTCAGTGGCTTTGGAGTGGTCGTCGATTGTCTGCCACTTAAGGGTGGCGAGGTGATCAGCTACGCACAGGATCTCATCCGCCAGCAGAGGGGCTTGCGCTTTGAGCCGGGGGTTGCGGAGCTCTTGGCTGAGGTGGCTGGCAACCACCTGGGGATCATCCATCACGAGATGGAGAAGCTTCTACTTTACACGCATGGGCAGCAGAGGATTAGCTGCGCCGACGCCCGAGCGGTCCTCAGTCAGTCCGCCGAAGCAGATATATTTGCTCTGACCGACGCTGTTTCAGGGAAGAGCCTCAGTGAAGCCTCTGGACTGCTCGATGATATCCTGCGTCGTGGCGATCCTCACCCGATGCAGGTCTTCGCCATGCTCCTGCGGCAGATCCGGCTGCTGCTCATGGCGCAGGCCTATCTTCAGAGTGGGGTGCCGCAAGCTCAGCTGGCCGCACAGATGGGCGTCCACCCATTCGTGGCCAAGAAGCTATGCCAACAGGCGACCGAGTTCGATGCCCTCGCCCTGGCGGGAGTGCTACAGGCTGCTGCCGAGAAGGACGTGGCCGTCAAGACAGGGCGCATCAATCAGGTCCTTACGCTACAGCTGATCTTAGCGGAGATGGCACAAGCGAGGCGAGACACCAGACACCAGTCACCAGCCGTCAGACGCTAGAGACCAGCAAGACCATCAGAAGAACATCACACAAACGCGAAAAGCACCCGATTATCGGGTGCTTTATCATCATCTGTTGTTTACTGGGCCTGTTGAGCGTTCAAGCGCTTAACGAGCCTAGATTTCTTGCGGGCAGCAGTGTTCTTATGCAGAACGCCCTTGGAGGCAGCCTTATCGATCTGGCTGATAGCGCGAACCAATGATTCATTGGTGGTTTCAGCCTTCGTTTCCAAAGAGGTGTTGAACCGCTTGACGGCCGTGCGCACCATGGAACGAATACGATTATTGCGAGCTGTCTTCTTGGCAATGACCTTCACGCGTTTGATCGCGGACTTCGTGTTGGGCAAGAGTTTCACCTCCTTCTTACGGAGCCAAACCCTTAGTCTAGTCGGCAGCAGTAGACCACACTAAAAGCTAATCCATTGTAGCATGCGTCTTTTCAAAATGCAAGAATGACCAGAAGAAATGACGAACGCCCTCAAATGCTGATGGCGGTTAGAATGATGACTACCAGGGCAATCTACCTAACAGCAGTTGCCATCGATTCTATTGGGAGGGAATACTATGGTTGGAACTATCGTAAGATTTGTTGTTTCAGCGTTGGTACTGATGTTCGTCAGTTGGCTTGTTCCCGGCTTCCGTGTCTTCGGCTTCGGGGCTGCGCTGATTGCCGCAGTTGCCATCGCGCTCATCGGGTTCTTAGTGGAGAGCATCATGGGTAAGGGTATCTCCCCAAGAACCCGTGGTCTGGTGGGCTTCCTGACATCTGCTGCTGTCATCTACCTGACCGGGCTACTACTGCCTGGGATCACCGTGAGCATCTTTGGGGCGCTCGCCGCGGCGTTCGTCATCGGCCTGATCGATAGCGTAGTTCCGACCGAACTTCGGTAGAGTATCGGGGTCACGCACTCGGTTTGTTCAGTTGTTTCGTCGGAACGTTGCATGCGGCTGGAGCACGCAGCGCCAGGACTGTGGCTGGTTGCTGAACACCTGAGAGCCTGACCCCAGTGGAGGAACGATTATGTCTCCGCGAGATGAGATCCATGATTGGTCAGACGTTCGCACCGACATAGCTATCGAGGCCCACAACATGGTGACACGGGGAGTGCCAAGTTCGGTCCCCGGCGTGAAGGTCGAAGAGAAGTCGTTCAACGGCGGTCGCATCACGCGTGTGATCATCGAGACAGAAGAGGGCGCGCAGCGCCTGGGGAAGAAACGGGGCCAGTACGTCACGATTGAGTCGCCACTGCTCCGTGATCGTGACCCGCATGTGGCTGAGCGGGTGAGCGAACACTTCGCTCTGGAGCTTAGGCGTTTGGCAGGGTTGAAGCCCAATGCCACGGTCCTGGTTGTCGGTCTGGGCAATTTCCATGTAACCCCGGACTCGCTGGGCCCGAAGGTTGTGGATGATCTATTCGTCACCCGACACCTGCTTGAGCTGATGCCCGAGCAGGTTGAAGATGGGATCAGGCCAGTCTGCGCCCTGGCTCCAGGCGTCTTGGGGCTAACTGGGATCGAGACTGGCGAGATCGTTCAAGGTGTGGTTGATCGGATCAAGCCTGACCTGATCGTGGCTGTGGACGCCTTGGCTTCACGGTCATTGGAGCGCGTCAATGCGACTATCCAACTGGCTGACACGGGGATCACCCCAGGTTCAGGGATTGGCAACAAGCGGCAGGGGATCACCTTAGAGAATATCGGGGTGCCGGTCATTGCAGCGGGCGTTCCTACCGTGGTCGAGGCGGCAACGATGGTTAACGATTCCTTGGATCTGATGCTCGATAGCATGATTAAGCAAAGCTCGCAGGGCAGCGAGTTCTATAGTGTTCTGAAGGGTGTCGACCGCGAAGAAAAGAGGCGTTTGATCCGTGAGGTACTGAGCCCTTACGTCGGCAACCTGATGGTTACCCCCAAGGAGATCGACTTCCAGGTGGAACATATGGCGCATGTCATTGCCCAAGGGATCAATATCGCCATGCATCCATCCGTCGACTTCAACGATCAGCTCTTCTTGCAGTAAGCTAGGTTGAGTTGTAGAGAGCAACCCCGACAGGGGTTGCTTTCTGTGTACTGCATGCCGACATCATATTTGCAGCCTTGGGCGCATAGGTTGTGATACGCAAGTCTAGCCAGGTGGGCTTGTCCTTGCGCATGCAACGACCGGTGCGCCCAAAGGAGATGAGATCAGATGCGCCGTGTACGAATGATGACCTTCCACATCGATCCTGCTCTCCAATGGGGGCTCGCCTTGTCAATCTTGGCCATTCTGACGGCCTGGATGGCCCTCAATCGTCCCATGAATCGGGCTCAGACGGTGTTTGCATTGTCTACAGGCGTAGAGGATACCAGCTTGGCGCAGCCTTCTACGATGGTCAATTGGACAGACGTGCTGAGATTGGGGCTCCCAACGCTTCGTATGACCGAGACCACCGCGAGAGGTTTCACACCAAGGACTCTTCAGAGCCTATTCTTTGCGGTGACCCGCATTCAGATCACAGACCCTCGCACTTTCTTGGCTGCCCAGATCCCGGTCTTGACTACCGCCCCGGAGTTGCAGCCAGTGGTCTGGAGCCCACCATCGCGCTCAATACAGGAGTTCAGCCCCGCTCCGGGTTTCAGTATACCACCAGAAGGCGATCTTTCCCCGCTGCCCGCTGAGACACTGAAGCCGCCGGAAGTCAAGAAGCCATCGATATTCATCTACCACAGCCATAATGCTGAGTCTTATCAGGATAGCGGGCGGGATTACGTCTACAACGATGACAATCAGACGATGATGCGCGTTGGTCAGGAGTTGGTAAAGGAACTCGATCGTCTAGGCGTCAAGGCCGTCCAGGACGGCAGCCACCATATGGACCTCAAGTTCACAGACGCCTATATCAACTCGCGCAAGACGGTTCAGACCGCCCTGAAGGCATACCCTGACTACAAGATGGTCTTTGACGTTCACAGGGATGGCGATATCGACCTACCCATTACAACGACGGTGATCAACAACGAGCCGGCAGCGCGCATTCTGATCGTACTCAGCAACACGACCGGCCTATCGCACCCGAACTGGCGCAAAAACGAATCATTTGCCAAGGAACTGCACAAGAAGCTGGAAGAGCTATATCCTGGTCTTTCACGCGGCATACGCTACGATGACGTCGGCCGATTCAACCAAGACCTACACCCGCAATCACTTCTACTTGAGATCGGTGGCGACTTCAACTCCATGGAGGAGGCGCTCCGCAGCACTCGTTTCCTGGCCAAGGCCTTGGCAGAGCTGAGCAAGTGACATACCGAGTCTGCAGCCCGCAGCCCACAGCCCGCAGTCCAGATCACCATCAGATATCACGAGCACCCCAAAGGGAGCTCGTGGTATTTCGTTTCCTTACCGTGGAAAGACTGTACTGAATGCGACCAATGGACTAGTTACTCATAGGTTATCAGTGCTGCGGGCCGCGGGCTGATGGCCGTGGGCTATTAAGGCTGGGGGTGAGTGGGTGAAGATCAGGACTCTGCTAGTCATCTACATCGTCGTCATCACATTCGTCTTTGTCGGTGTCTACCTCTCTGAGAGTGCTACCAATCAACTGCGAGGTCTCGGCCGCTCACCCGAACTGGTCGCGCTCAGGCCCGGTGAGGACGGCGGGTTTCGAGTGCAGATCTTGGGCAA
>CAYOCI010000085.1:0-14671 GCA_964402415.1 uncultured Clostridia bacterium | reverse complement strand
CGGCCTTATCCACTGGACAATTGGACCTCAATCAGATCAAGAAGGAAGAAGAAGAACCGAAGATAAAGGTCTACGACTTCAAGCGCCCCAGCAAATTCTCCAAGGAGCAGGTCCGGGCGTTGCACATGATGCACGACAACTTTGCCAGGCTGCTAACCAATTACTTCTCAGCCCAACTGCGAACGTTGGTTCAGATGACTGTCGCATCGGTTGATCATCAGATGACCTATTCGGAATTTGTCACCTCGTTGCAGAACCCAACCATCATGATGGTCTTCAGTCTGGAGCCGCTCAAAGGCTCGGCAATCTTGGAGATGAACCCAGGGGTTGCCTTTGCCATTATCGATCGTCTCTTGGGAGGCCCAGGTCTCTCGCTCGATAGGTCTAGGGCCTTGACGGAGATCGAGCAATCCGTCATGGAGAAGGTCGGCACACGCATCCTGGAAAACTTCCGTGAAGTATGGAAAGACGTTATTGATGTCGAGCCGCGCATCGAGGCCATGGAGCACAATCCGCTCTTCGCTCAGATCGCTTCGCCCAATGAGACTGTAGCGCTGATAACGCTCAACGCCCGCGTTGGCTCGGGTGATGGCTTCATCAATATTTGTCTTCCCTATATGGTCTTGGAGCCGATCATTGGCAAGCTGACATCACGCTACCTAGTCTCCTATACCGGGAAGTCATCGCAACCCCATGACGTCGAAACGGTCAAGCAGCAACTTGGTAGAGCTCATGTGCAACTCTCAGCCCAGTTGGGGAGCACCGACATCGCTGTCTCTGACCTCCTGGGGTTGCAGATCGGGGACTGCATCCGCCTCAACCGACGCAACGATGAGCCCATCGAGATTCGAGTGGGAGAACGTGCCAAGTATCTGGGTCGACCAGGAACATCGGGGAAGAAGATAGGGATACAGATCGTGTCTGTGGTCGAACAGGATGAGGAGGAGTGAGTATGAGCAGTGACCGCTTGTCCCAAGCCGAGATTGATGCGCTGCTGCGCAGATATGAAGAAGTCAATGATGAACCGCAGGCGGAGCTGACGGATCTCGAAAAGGATGCGCTGGGCGAGCTAGGCAATATCTCCATGGGTACCGCAGCCACCACGCTCTCTATGCTGCTCAGCCATAAGGTAGAGATCACGACCCCCCGTGTCTCAGTTACCACTTTCAAGCAATTGCAGAAAGAATATCCAGTCCCCAATGTCAGCGTGGATGTCGAATATACCGAAGGGCTGGCTGGCTATAACATCCTAGTCATCCAAGAGCAGGATGCCCAGATTATCGCTGACTTGATGATGGGTGGGGACGGAACGAACCCCTCACCCGATCTATCCGAGCTCGCCCTGTCAGCTCTCTCCGAGGCCATGAATCAGATGATCGGCTCATCAGCGACCGCGCTCTCTTCGATGTTTGGCCGCAAGATTGAGATCTCCCCGCCGACCCTTAGCCGCCTCAACTTCGCAGCAGACGAGGCCCCCGACTACATACCTTTAGAGGACCCACTTATCCAGGTTGCTTTTCGTCTGGTCATACCTGAGTTGGTCGACAGCAAGATCATGCAGCTGATCCCACTGAGCTTTGGGCGTGAGATGGTCGAGTGCCTTATGGGAGGGATGGCAACAACCCCGGAGCCGGTCGCCGTGGCCACACCCGCCCCTACTCCAGCGCCACGGCCGACTGCCCCCACAGCGAAAAGCGAGACGCCTAGGACCACGGATACGCCTTCCAGAGCGACGGAGATGTACGATCCGCGGCTAGATCCCAGGCAGCCCAGCTACGTCTCGCCACAGCCGATGCAGCCGCAGCCTACTGTGAGCGTACAGCCAGTGCAGTTTCCACCGCTGAGGACCGAGACGCAGGGGGCACCCATGGGGAATCTCGGCTTGATCCTGGATGTTCCGTTGCAGGTCACTGTCGAGCTAGGCCGAACAAGGCGACTTATCCGGGAAGTGCTTGAGCTGGCACCTGGGTCCGTGTTGGAGCTGGACAAACTCGCAGGAGAACCTGTGGACATCCTCGTCAACGGCAAGCTGATTGCCAAGGGTGAGGTCGTCATCATCGATGAGAATTTCGGTGTCAGGGTCACGGATATCGTGAGCCTGGCTGAGCGAGTCAATACATTGCAGTAAACTGACAAGTAAGAGGAGGAGATGGAGCCATGGCTGCTCGTATTCTGGTCGTCGATGATGCCGCCTTCATGCGTATGATGGTCAAAGAGATCCTTGGGAAGAACGGGTTTCAGGTTGTTGGTGAAGCCGAGAACGGCCTTCAAGCCATCGCTCGCTATCAAGAGCTGACACCGGACCTAGTGACCATGGATATTACCATGCCCGAGCTGAATGGTATTCAGGCGGTACGCGAGATTCGCAAGCTCAACCCCAACGCTCGTATTGTGATGTGCTCTGCCATGGGTCAGCAGGCCATGGTGATCGATGCCATCCAGGCCGGTGCGCGGGACTTCATCGTCAAGCCGTTTCAGCCTGACAGAGTCCTGGAAGCGGTTCGCAAGGCGCTGACCTAATGATCGGAGCTTCGTTAAGCTTGATAGCCGCAGCCGGGTCTGGGGCATTTGAGTATCAAGCCCCGCAGGCACCTGCTCGCGCGTCTGGGTGGGCGCTCTGGGGACAGGTGTTCTACTTCTTGCTGGTATTCTGCATCGTCATCGGACTGACTTACCTCGTCACTCGAGCGCTGGCCAATCGGACTAGATCCGCCCGCCATAGTGCCCACTTGCGGGTGATCGACGAGCTTCCTTTGGGCATGGGACGATCGGTCCTGCTGATCGATTGCGTGGACAAGATCCTCGTCGTGGGCTCCGCGGAGAGGTCCCTGTCGCCTTTGGGGCAGATAGATGAGCCCACAGTGGTTGCCCAGTTGCGGGAGTCCCACGGTCCAGACGATATGACTCACACGGATTTTGGCGCCATACTGCAGCAGGCTCTTCGCCCCAACCGTAGTCCCTCAGGCCCAGAGCTCTCGCCGTTGGCCGATGCAGAACGAAATGCTCAGGGCTTGAGAGACCTGACGCAACGTTTTCGCAAGCAAAGGACTGATTGAGCCATGAGAACCCATCGGACGAGAAGCTTCCTGGCTCTGGTTGTCCTGATCACGGTGCTGCTGACCACTGGCACCGCTCAGGTGATGGCCGCCCCAGCACCGAGTATCCCTAGTATCAATCTGGGGATCGGCTCGACAGATGATCCAGTCGAGACAGCCCAGAGCCTGCAAATCTTACTGCTCTTGACCGTTCTATCGCTCGCTCCCAGCATCTTAGTTTTGATGACCAGTTTCTCGCGCCTGGTCATCGTGCTATCCTTTACACGGAGCGCCTTGGGGACGCAGCAGATGCCACCCAATCAAGTGATGATTGGTCTCGCGTTGCTTTTGACGTTGTTCATCATGGCACCGATCTTTGGCTCGATCTACCAGGATGCATGGTTGCCCTACAGTCGGGGCGAGATCCAGTTTCAGACTGCGCTGGAGACTGGCGTTGCCCCGCTCAGGGAGTTCATGATCGGTCAGACGCGTGAGAAGGACCTGGCACTGTTTGTCTCTGTCGCTCAGATTACGCCCGAGAGCGTTGAACAGGTTCCGACCCACGTCCTCATTCCAGCCTTTGTGATCAGTGAGTTGAAGACCGCATTTCAGATGGGGTTCATGATCTATCTGCCTTTTCTGGTCATTGATATGGTAGTCGCCTCCACGCTCATGTCCATGGGTATGATGATGTTGCCACCGGTCACGATCTCGTTGCCCTTCAAGATCCTGCTGTTTGTTATGGTGGATGGCTGGCACCTGGTGGTCCGATCGCTCTTGATGAGCTTCCAGTGATGCCTTATGAGATCGCTCAGGCCCGGTTCCCTGCTGCAGCACATGTTAGTCTTCTGGAGGTACCCCTATGACTGATGAACTGATTCTAACCGTTGGCAGTCAAGCCTTGAACACCTTCCTGATGGTGGCGGGTCCTCTACTTCTCATTGGCTTGGCAGTGGGATTGGTGATCAGCATCTTTCAGGCGACTACACAGATACAGGAACAGACGCTATCGTTCGTCCCCAAAATCATCGCCATCCTGGTCTCCTTGTTGGTGTTTGGCCCCTGGATGATGGCCGTTCTGGAGGAGTTCACCTTCGGAGTACTAGCCAATCTGCCTGAGTATATTCGCTAGCGATGACCTCGGCTCCGCTGTGGACGTAAGAGCAGCGTATCTCTGTCCCCAAGGGGTTTGGCCAGATGGCTTTGGGTCGGGGAGCAGCGGAAGGGGGAAGGGAAGATGCTTGGCGATTGGGGACTACCTCGCTGGTACACACTGTTGCTCATCTTTGTCCGTGTTCTGGCTCTGTTCTCCGTCGCGCCGGTGTTCGGTAGTCGTAACGTACCTGGCCCGCTCAAAGCCGGATTATCTGCGCTGCTGGCAGTCATCCTGATCACGGCGCAAGCCCCTGCCCTTGTGACAATACCTGATCTATTGACGGTTTTCGCCCATGTGGTCAGAGAACTGCTAATCGGCCTGACCTTGGGGTATGTGGGCGTCGTCCTGTTTGGAGCCATTCAGTTGGCTGGTCAGGTATTGGATACTCAGATGGGCTTTAGCATGGTCAACGTCCTTGATCCGCAGACGCAATCCCCCATCCCGCTGATCGGCAACTTCTATTATCTGCTGGCGCTGTTGACGTTCCTCATGATCAACGGCCACCACACGATGATCGCTGCGCTGGCTGAGAGCGTTCGTTCGGTACCGATCGGCGTAGCAGTTGACTGGGGTTTCGCGGCTAACATGGTAGACCTCTTCGCAGATGCCTTCATCATCGGGATTAGGATCAGCGCTCCGACGCTGGCTGCCACGATTCTGACCGATGCTGCACTGGCGGTGTTGTCCCGAACAGTGCCACAGCTTCAGGTGTTTTTCCTGGGGGCACCTCTAAAGATCGCCATTGGCACCGTGGTCATCCTCACCTCGCTTCCTTTGTACCTCTACCTCTTGGGTGACCTATTCTCAAGGATGGGCCCGGACCTGGCCTATTTCCTTGACGCCATCGGAGGACGCTAGTGTGATTGAAAGCCCACAGCCCACAGCCCGTAGCCCACAGTGGCTCTGGTCAACCGATAAGGCTCAACAAGCCCATGAGTTGGATGATCGGTGCGAGGGACGAGGGGCGAGGTACGAGTGGCGCTACCCCCTCAGCATCGATCTGCAGTTGTTCGCGGATGAGAAGACCGAGCCCGCTACTCCCAGAAGAAGGGAAGAGGCCCGCAAGAAGGGGCAGGTGCTAAAGAGCGTTGAGGTAGTCTCTGCTCTGGTGTTGTTAGCCTGCTTCATGGCGCTCAATGCGTTGGGGCCATTTCTCTTGAGCATCTTTCGAGAAACTCTCTCCATCTCGTTGGAACTGGGACGGCAGCCCGAGTTATCAGCCCATGGGTATTCGCATTTTCTCTGGTTGGTCGGGCAGTATGCCAAGGGCGCACTGCCGTTAATGGCTGTGGCTTTGGTGGTTGGCGTTGCCGCTAACCTTGCTCAAGTGGGGTTCACACTCTCAAGTGAACCGCTCCAGCCTAACTTCGGTCGCCTGAACCCCATACAGGGATTCGGCAGGATCTTCTCCAAGAGGGCCATCTTCGAGATGCTCAAGTCCTTAGCCAAGCTCGGTCTGGTTGGATGGGTTGTCTATCGGGCCATTCGGGACGAGCTGGCTCGTCTTCCGCAGTTGCTCGGCATGGAGATCGGACAGATTGTTAGTTTCATCGCTCAGCTCGTTCTAACCATCGGACTTCGTGCCGGACTGGTCCTGCTCATCGTGGCGGCTGTCGACTTCTTCTATCAATGGCGTGACTACGAGAAGAACCTGCGCATGTCCAAGCAGGAGATCAAAGAAGAGTACAAGCAGACCGAGGGTAATCCTCAGATTAAAAGCAAAATCAGAGAGAAACAGCGGCAGATGTCGCTACGCCGGATGATGCAGGAGGTCCCCAAGGCCGATGTGATCATCACCAATCCGACCCACTTTGCCGTAGCGCTGGCCTACAGAGAGAAAGAAATGAGCGCCCCCCAAGTAGTAGCCAAAGGGCAGGATTATATGGCCCAGCGTATCAAGGCTCTTGCTCTCGAGAGCAGAGTGACCATTGTTGAGAATAAGCCGCTGGCGCGATCACTCTACCAGGCCGCCGAGGTCGGCGACAGCGTCCCCCAGGAGCTCTACCAGGCGGTCGCAGAGGTTCTGGCCTTCGTCTATCGCCTAAAACGCAAAGCGCTCTAATAGGCACCAGCCACTAGGCACTAGTCTGGTGTGGCGGTTAGAGCTCCAACACCGAAGATTGGTGTAGTTCCCGTCTCAATTTCCCAAGACTCCTAGTGCCTGGTGCCTAGTGACTAGTGACCCTGTAAATGGAGGTGAGCAGATTGCGCAGTGGCGAGTTAAGCGTTATGGCGATCGTGATCAGTACCGTGATCATGATGATCGTCCCCTTGCCGTCTTTTCTGCTCGATGTACTACTTGCCTTCAATATCACGATCGCTCTGACCATATTGCTCATCTCGATGAATACGCTCGAGCCGCTGCAGTTTGCCGCCTTCCCCTCAATATTGCTGATCACAACGCTCTTTCGGCTCTCACTAAACGTCTCTAGTACCCGCCTTATCCTGCTCCATGGTGACGCCGGCGATGTGATCAACGCCTTCGGCAGCTTCGTTGTCGGGGGTAATCCAGTGGTAGGCTTTGTCATCTTTCTGATCTTGGTCGTTATTCAGTTTATGGTCATCACTAAAGGTGCCGAGAGGGTCGCCGAGGTGGCTGCTCGCTTCACCCTTGACGCAATGCCGGGCAAGCAAATGGCCATTGATGCGGACCTCAATGCAGGGTTGATCAATGATCAGGAGGCAAAGGAACGTAGGCGCAAGATCCAGCGGGAAGCTGACTTCTATGGGGCCATGGATGGCGCGAGTAAGTTCGTCAAGGGCGATGCCATCGCTGGGATTATCATTACCGCCATCAATGTCATCGGTGGCTTCGCGGTCGGCATGCTCCAACAGGGGCTGGAACCCATGGAGGCTCTGCAACGCTTCACCATACTGTCCGTGGGTGACGGTTTGGTTTCGCAGATTCCAGCTCTCTTGATGTCCACAGCTACAGGTATCATCGTGACCCGCGCAGCCTCGGACTCCAGTCTTGGCGAAGCGGTTATCAGACAGTTGTTCATGTCACAGCCGCGAACGCTCCTGATTACCGGTGGCATGCTCATGCTATTTGTCCTCATCCCTGGACTGCCGAAGATACCGTTCTTGCTACTGGCTGGTATGATGGGGTACTTAGGCTACACGCTGCAGCAGAGTATCGCCCGCACACAACTGCAAGAGGAAGAGTCACGCAAGCAAGACGAGATTGAGGAGATCAAGAAACCGGAGAGTGTGACACAGCTACTGCAGGTGGACCCGATCGAACTAGAGTTTGGCTATGGGCTCCTGCCTCTGGCTGACCTTCAGCAGGGTGGAGACCTGCTGGATCGGATCATCATGATTAGGCGCCAGTGTGCTCTGGAGATGGGGCTGATCGTCCCTGTCATCCGCATCCGGGATAATATCCAGCTGCGCCCGAGCAGCTATGTGATCAAGATCAAAGGTGTGGATGTGGCAGAGGGTGAGCTGATGCTCGATCACTTCCTCGCCATGGGGTCCGGTCTTGATGATGGGGTGGCAGGGATCCCGACCACCGAGCCAGCTTTTGGGCTGCCCGCCCTGTGGGTCGGCAACAACCAACGAGAGCGCGCGGAGATGGCTGGATATACCGTCGTTGATCCGCCCACAGTCATTATCACCCATCTTACAGAGGTCATTAAGTCTCATGCTCATGAGCTCTTGGGCAGGCAAGAGGTCCAGACGCTGGTTGAGACGGTGAAACAGAACTATCCTGCGGTGGTGGAAGAGCTGATCCCCAACCTGCTAACACTGGGCGAGGTCCAAAAGGTGTTGGCTAGTCTGCTCAAAGAGAGCATCCCCATTCGTGATCTCGTGACCATCTTTGAGACGCTCGCCGATTACGCCCGGATTACCAAGGATCCCGACATGCTAACCGAATACGTTCGTCAGGGACTATCACGGGTAATCTCGAAGCAATATCGGGCCATGGGCAGCCTCGAGGTCCTGACACTGGGGCCCCAGCTCGAAAAGGCAATTCTCGACTCAGTACAGAACACGGATCATGGGTCGTACCTGAACATGGATCCCCAGACCTCGCAACGAATCTACGATAGTCTTACTCGCGAACTCGGGCGGCATGGGGGAAACACCCCCGTGATCTTGGCATCCCCCCTGGTGCGTCTGTATTTCAAGCGAATCACTGAACGCATCCTGCCGAGATTATCCGTACTCTCCTACAATGAACTGGATCCTAGCCTTGAGGTACAGACAGTTGGGATGGTGAACATCTAAGAAGATGAAAGTGAAACGTTATGTGGCGCCCACAATGCCCGAAGCCATGCAGAGGATCAAGATCGAACTGGGGCTCGATGCTGTGATCCTGCTCACACGCCAGTTTCGACAGGGGGGTATCTTCGGCCTGTTCGGCAAAAAGATGGTGGAAGTGACGGCCGCTGTCGAGGATGCTCCACCATCTAGGCCAGTTTCTCAGCCTATCCCATCACCCGAGAGAGTCGCTGTCGGCATTGGGACGGGTGCTGGAGAGAGCGGGGAGAGAGCCCTAGACGACCGCCTGAACAGCCTACAGGCAGAGATGCAGGAAGCAAAAGCGCTGATGAGGCAGATGTTAGATGTCGTTGAGCCGATTCAGGCCGTTGATCCTGTCTTGCCCCCGATAGCGAAGCGCCTGTGGAAGACCTTGGTCGAAAACGAGGTTGACCCAGATCTGGCCATGGAGCTCCTAAACGGCGTTCTAGCTCCGCCACCCGAATCCTTGGTTGATGCCTCGACCGAGAGCGATGACCTCGAACTGCGCCTAAGAACTCAGATCCTGACTTTGATGCAGAAGGCACAGATTACAGTGCCTGAAAGCAGCAAGCGTCCCACCATCATTAGTCTGATTGGGCCAACAGGGGTGGGAAAGACGACCACCATTGCCAAGCTGGCCGCTCGTTCCGCTCTAATGGAGCGGCTCAAGGTTGGATTGGTGACCATCGATACATATAGAATCGCTGCGGTGGAGCAGTTGAAGACCTATGGGAGAATCCTCGGCTTGCCAGTCGAGGTAGTCTTCACACCGGATGAACTCAGGGATACACTGGCTCGCATGCAGGACCTTGACTGTGTCTACATCGATACCGCCGGACGCAGCCATCACAACGTGGCCCAGATGACAGAGCTGTTCGCCTTTCACGAGGCCGCCGCTCCCGACATTACTTATCTGGTTCTGAGTACGACGACCAAGTACCGTGATCTCATGGAGATCATTGTCTCGTATGAGGTGCTTCATCCCCAGGGGCTCATCTTCACGAAACTTGATGAGACCGAGAGCTATGGTTCCATCTTTAACGTCGTGACCTTGCTGCAAAAACAGCTGGCATACATCACCCGCGGTCAGAACGTTCCAGACGATATTGACTCGTTTGACCCGTCCTATCTTACTGAGCTGATAATGGGGAATGGAGCACATGCGCGATCAAGCTGATCGGCTACGTCAACTGGCCCTGCAGTTGAGGTGGCGCGAAAAGGAAAAGCCGGTATCACCGGTCATTAAAGCGGACAACGTTGGTGCCGCGGACTCGCCAGGGCCAAAAAAGGCTCCCCGAATAATCGCAGTCACGAGTGGCAAGGGTGGAGTTGGCAAGACGAACATCACAGCTAATCTTGCGCTGGCACTTGCCCAAGCTGGTTATCGCACCGTCTTGCTCGATGCTGACCTTGGCTTAGCCAATGTGGACGTCATCTTTGGTATCGTTCCTCAACACACCCTGAAAGAGGTCATTGACGGCGCGCTTCAGATCACCGATATTTTGACCCCGGGCCCCTTGGGGATAGCGATCATCGCGGGGGGTAATGGGGTTACCGACCTGGCCGACCTTAGCGAGCAACAGGTCGAACGATTCATCAAGGGGTTGAGCGCCCTCGATGAGGTCACTGACTTCATCTTGATCGACACCGGTGCAGGCATCGGTAAGGCGGTCCTGGGATTTGCCGTGGCGGCTCACGAAGTCGTGGTGATTACCACGCCAGAACCGACATCCATCACTGATGCCTATGCCACGATTAAAGCGATCTGCAATCGTCGGGAGGGAGCCGCGATCCGTCTTCTGATCAACCGCGCGGCCAACCCAGTGGACTCGGAACAGGCATACGAAAAGATTCGTTCGGCAGCCGAGCGATTTCTGGGAGTGCAGATCCCGCTCTTGGGGAGCGTTCCCGATGATCCGTGTGTGACCAAAGCCGTCATGGTTCAGCAGCCCTTCTCCCTGTGTTATCCGCATTCAGATGCGGCGTTGCGCGTGCGAGAGTTGGCCAAAGCATTCATACCTCAAGACACAGATCGGACTGCTCAGCCGATGGGGGTTGGCGGCTTCTTCGCTCGGCTAATCGCTCTGTTTAGGTAGTATCCAGAGACAATCGTTGAGGTAGGTAGCATGGGGAAGAAATGGGAGCCCTTTCGTATCGGGCAGGTGGTATCCGTCCTTGCACCGCAGCGCAACGAGGTGCGCGAGTACAGCTCCAAGGTCCAAGACCTGACCGCTTCAAATCTCGTCATTTCGGCGCCGACAGAGCGGGGGAGAGTTCTCGATCTGCCCGCTGGGACCAGCATCACCCTCTTAGCCAATGAGGGGGGGCTGTTAAAGAGTTATCTCAGCAGGATCGAGCGCACGAGGATGGGACAAGTCCCCCTCTGGATTATCACCAAACCCGAAGCCGATCCTGGTGAGGTACAGCGGCGTGGCTTTTATCGTCTCGACACATTCCTACCGATCACATTTGCCTTTGCAGATCCGCGCGAGAAAGTCGTGCTTGAATACACACAACAAGGCGTCGTCTGTAATCTCAGTGGTGGCGGACTGGGTTTGATCTACGCCCATCCGGTCAGCACTGGGAGCACAATCGGGATGCTGCTGGCGCTCGGAGAGCACCGTCTTGCCCTGTGGGGAAAGGTGATGCGTTGCGATCCGCTGTCCAACTCCAAGGTAACGCGCCACCTGTTGGGTGTTCAGTTCCTTAACATCAGTACCAGAGATCAGGACCTTGTGATCAAGTTCATCTTTAGAGAGCAGCTCAGACAACGCCAAAAGGGGCTGTTGTGACGCTGGCGGTAGACTGCCTTGGACCGAAGCTCCATAGACATGTCCCAGCGGAGGGTAACCAAATGGAACTAGTCAGAGTGTTGATCATCGACGATTCTGCATTCATGAGGCGGGTCATCACTGAAATGCTGCAGAGTAGCCCACTGATTGCGGTGGTCGGGACAGCCCGCAATGGCAAAGACGGATTGGAGCAGGCTCGCCGCTTGCGTCCTGATCTCATAACACTCGATATTGAGATGCCAGTTATGGATGGGCTGTCCGTCCTGCCGAGTCTGCTGGATGAACTGAACTGTCCGGTGATCATGCTGTCAAGTCACACCCAGGAAGGTGCGAAAGCCACATTGGATGCGCTCGAGTTGGGAGCAGTAGACTTTGTTCCCAAGCCAGCTCAGGATCTGGTCTGGGATATCACCAAGATCCGTGATGAACTGGTCGAGAAAGTTGTCTCAACGGCAAAGTCACGTAGGGTGCCTCGTCCGCCTAGTCCTAGCCAGAGGCTGGTCAGTAGGAAGAACGAAGATATGGCGCCGGTTACTCCCAAAGTAGTGGATGGACCAGTCCGCTGTATCGTGGCCATCGGTGCTTCCACCGGTGGGCCACAGGCACTTCAGACTGTTCTGACCAGCTTTGAAGCCGATATTCCTGCCAGCTTCGTTGTCGTCCAGCATATGCCGCCCCGCTTCACCAAATCACTGGCACAACGGCTGGACGGCCTCTGCCAGATCTCGGTGGATGAGGCCGAAGATGGTGAGATACTGCGCGAGGGGCATGCTCTGATAGCCAAAGCTGACTGGCATATGACCCTGGTGGCAGAGGGGGGACGCCTGCGCACACGCCTGCAGCAGACCCCGCCTGTCAGCGGACATCGCCCCTCGGTGAGCGCTCTATTCGCATCGCTGCCGGTGGCCATGTCGACGAAGCTGATCGCAGTGGTACTAACCGGGATGGGTAACGACGGATCAGCAGGAGTCGTGACAGTGAAGGAAGCTGGAGGTATCATCCTTGCTGAGGACGCCAGTACCGCAGTGATCAACGGCATGCCGAAGGCCGCTGCGCAGACGGGGTGTGTCGATCACCTCGTCCCACTTCATGACATGGGTAGCATGATCACTCGGTTGATCACGGATGGACAATACAGGAGATGAGTACCAGTTACCTATGTATCCTGACCATATGGAGCGAATCCCGTAAGATGAGAGGGGCGAGCCCATCATCAGCTGAATGGTCACCAAATGCTCTTCTGGCGGCTGGTGGCTGCGGGTTTACTAATGGGGGGAGTGTACCGAATGGAGCTGTCAAAGTACCTTGATGTGTTTATTGAAGAGGCCAAGGAGAACCTACAGAACCTAAACGAGGGTCTTCTGAAGTTGGGTGAGGGGCAGACCGGTGTCATCGATGAGGTCTTCCGTTCGGCTCACACTCTCAAGGGGATGGCAGCCACCATGGGTTTTGGCGAGGTGGCTGAGCTTACGCACGCCATGGAGAACATCTTTGACCTTCTGCGCCGGGGCGACCAACGCTACACAGAGGGCTTAGGTGACGTTCTATTCGCGTGCTTGGACGGGATCGAGGCGTTTATCAACGAGGTGGGCGCCGATTATGTCCCCAAGATCAAGGACTACGGGGCACTGCTTGAGAGCCTGAGCACTTCATCGTCGCCAACGCCAGTGGCCGCTCAACCTATCGCCGCTGCAGCACCGATGGTCACCTTGCCTCCCCTGATGGAGATCAATGAATACGAGCAGAGCATCCTCCAAGCAGCGCAGAAGCGCGGCTTCCATGCCTTTTACATCGTCGTTCGCCTGCGTCCCGACTGTTTGCTCAAATCTGTACGCGCGTTTATGGTCTTCCAGGCTCTTGAGCGCGCAGGCGAGATCGTCAAATCCAATCCTCCTGTTACCGCCATCGAAGATGAGCAGTTTGACAGTAGTTTTGAACTGATCGTCGTCAGCCAACAAACCCGTGAGACGATTGCGCAGGCACTGAACTCGATATCCGAGCTGGAGCAGGTTGACGTTGTGGCCTATACGCTGGACGCGCCAAAAGAGGCCAGAAACGAGCAGATCGAACAGCCAGAGGAGCAGACCCGTGCCGGCGGCGGCAGCGACATGACCAAAAAGCTCAAGACCGGTAAAACGGTTCGCGTCGATATCAATCGCCTCGACGGCCTCATGAATCTGATGAGCGAGCTGGTCATCAACAAGACCCGCCTTAGCGAGCTCTCCCAAGAGATCGCCCATGGGGACCTTAATGAGGCCACCAATCAGCTCAATCGCATCTCAGGAGAGCTGCAGAACCTGATCATGCAGGTCCGCATGGTCCCCATCGAGCAGGTCTTCAATCGCTTCCCACGGATGGTCAGGGATCTAGCCCGCGAGCTCAACAAGGAGATCGACCTGGTTGTTCTAGGCCAGGAAACCGAGTTGGACAGGACGGTCATTGACGAGATCGGCGAGCCGATCCTTCATCTGGTACGTAACGCTGTCGACCATGGCATCGAGGGCCCGGAACTGCGAAGACAGCGGGGGAAGCCCACTGCTGGCACCGTCCGTCTGTCGGCATTTCCTCATGGACACACCGTTGTTATCGAGGTTGAGGATGATGGCAAGGGGATTGACCCCGAGGCCGTCGCACGCAAGGCGGTCGAGCGCGGCTTCCTTTCCGAACGAGAGTTGGGGTTCATGGACCAACAAGAACGGCTGATGCTTATCTTCCAGCCCGGTTTCTCCACTGCTGACAAGGTCTCTGACGTCTCAGGACGGGGAGTGGGGCTTGATGTGGTCAAGACCCAGGTTGAGTCCTTGGGGGGAACGGTTGATCTGGTCACATCCTCGGGGCAGGGCAGCAAGTTTGTGATCTCGCTTCCCCTCACACTGGCCATCCTCCAATCCCTCCTGGTCCAGTCCGGGCCTGAGCGCTATGCCATACCGTTGAGCTCCATCGATCAGACATTCTCCCTGCTGGACACGGGAGTGAAGACAGTGCGGGGCCAGGAAGTCACCATGTATCGTGGTCATATCCTACCGCTCATCCGCTTGCGGCGCTTGCTGGATGTTCCACAGACTGGCCAGCCCAGCGAAGGTAGCGAGTGCTATGTGGTGGTGCTTAAGCGCAACGACAAGATGCTGGGGCTGGTGGTGGATGAACTCGTTGGTCATCAAGAGATCGTCATCAAGACCATGGGCAAGTATCTAGGAAACGCGAAAGGGATCGCAGGTGCTACCATCCTTGGCAACGGACAGATTGCACTTATCCTCGATGTCCCGTCCCTGTTCTAGCGAGGTCCTGAACAAAGTAGTCGCTCATGGACTGGCGAAATCTGGGCTTGATAGCATCAAGTGTGAGGAGGAAAGAGCGTGGAAGTCAAAGAGCAAAAATGGGTAATTTTTCGGCTGGGCAATGAGGAGTATGGGGTCGAGATCATGCAGGTGGACAAGATCGAG
>CAYOCI010000084.1:0-14730 GCA_964402415.1 uncultured Clostridia bacterium | reverse complement strand
GGTCCGTACTCTCCCCTTCCCTCTTATTTCTCGTACACAGTTCATTATACCTTCGCCTTGAAAAGCTTGTCAACGAAGGCCTCTGTAATTGAAAGGAAAAGGGACCGGCAAGTTCTTGCCATGTCCCCCTCGCGCTACCTATCACAAGCATTACAATAGTTTGGCACCGTTGATGACAAGCTCCAGCGCTGTGTCCAGCGACGCTGCCGCTCGCCGTGACATGATCAACCGTGTCAAGAAAATCTCAAAGTACTCCATCACTGGACAGATCTTGGTATCGATGATGATCTCAAATGAAATGGTCCGTCGTTCAGCATCCACCCGCACAAACGATCTCTCGGCTGCATAGTTGACCCGGTCGTGGATATCAAAAGTGGCCACCTCACGGTTGCGCACGCGAGTCCGATGGACGTCAGACTTGTCTGCCAAGATGAGGGCGGCCGAGAGGTGATTCACCGGATGGCCGTACTGCTCCTCATGGTTGCCGATAGCACCGATGACCATGCCCAACTCGTCATAGGGCATTTTCAACTCGTCCAGGATGCGAAAAGCAATCAGAGCACTGGCCTGACCATGATGTTCACGTGAGACAACATTGCCGATATCGTGCAGAAACCCTGCCATCGCTGCCAGTTCGGCATCGCGTTCAGGGTAGCCGAGATGCACAAGGATATTCTGTGCGATATGTGACACCAACCCCGCGTGGCGGAAGCTATGTTCGGTGAACCCGATGCTTGCTAGGTGAATGTCGCCCTGTTGTATGAAGCTAGTCACCATAGGGTGGGTTTTGACCTGCTGTAACGTAGGACCTTTCACTGGACACTCCCCTTTAGCTTAAGGTGCGTCTGTCAGTACCAAGAGTTAGTCTACCCAGACTAAGGTCACTTGAAAACCGCCATCTTCCCGTATCCATACTGCAGCCTCTCTATGATCGGTCCAGATTCTGCCGCAGATAGTCCTCAACTACCCCAAGTCCCTGCTCCAGTCTGTGTGTAGCATAGCCAAAGCCTAGCCGAATATGTTGGGATCGTTCGAAGCAACTCCCGGGAACAAAGAGCACGCCGGTCTGCCTCATCAGCCGCTCACAGAACTGCACACTGTCACCGGTGAAGTGTAGCCTGGGGAAGCCGACGACCCCCTCATCAGGCTCGTGCCAAGTAATCAGCCCGTCTAGAGACTGAAGCCACTCCCTGACCAAAGCGAGGTTGCGACGCGCTAGCGCCCGATTCCGGGCGAGTATCAGGTCGCGGTTGCGAAGCGCAACGATCGCTAGCTTCTCCGAAAGCGGTGGCGTGCATATGGACGTATAATCCCGCAGCGACCAACATCGCTCGATCAGATCCTCGTCAGCAACGATCCAACCGACGCGGAGCCCCGAGAGCCCGTAGGCCTTGGACATGCTCCCAATCACGACCGCCCGCCCTCCTACGCTCCATGCAGATGGTGAGGGTTGCTCATCCCTCAGGGTTAAGCCCCGATAGACTTCGTCGGAATACAGAACCGCACCGGCTTCATGCACAGCCTTCGCTATCTCGGCCAGCTTCTGGGCAGAGATGCTCTTCCCAGTGGGATTGTGCGGGTGGTTGATGACAACTAGGCTCGTGCCGCCATTGAGCAGGTGACGAAGGCGTTCGAGGCTGGGCTCATAGCCTTCTTCCTCTTTCAACTCCCACCGCCTCACGCATGCCCCCACCGCCTCTGGGATGGAGTACAGTTGTTGATATGCTGGGAACTCACTCACGACTGTATCGCCAGGTTTGAGCAGTGCATTTAGCGCTAAGAAATTAGCCTCAATCGCTCCAACGGTCACAAGAACATTGGCCTCGGTCGCGCCTGGGTAGAGATCGGCAATCGCTTCACGAAGCTCTAGGCTCCCATTGCTCTCACCATAGCCAAGGCCCTGCGCTGTGATCTCTGATACTGGTGTCCCCGTTAAGGACAGGAGTTCGTCGATGGTAAAAGACTGGACGCAGCTCTCTGCCAGGTTGTACTTGGCCACGAACTCATAGCGGGCAAACCAACGCTCGATAGCAAACGGCTCAACCCTCACCCTAACCAATCCTCTCTCCCTACTCCTCTTTTTCCATCATCATCGTCGCCTGGACCGCGATGGCAGCCTCCAAGCGCATCTTTTGCAGGTCGCAGCCCAGTCGGTAAGGCTTCATCACGCTCCCGCTGGCGAAGTAGGCGTTGGCGTGACAACCACCGCCGCAGAACACCTTTGCCCAGCAATCACGACACTCACCTTTGTCAGCCAAGTGTGCACCAGCCATCGTCTGGATGATCTCCTGGTTGAGTCCTTTGCGATGAACGCTGCCCAGCAGCCACTCGGACTGCCCGACAAATTGGTGGCAGGGGTAGATATCACCATTGGGAGCTACTGCCACGTATTCGGATCCGGCTCCGCAACCCGCAAATCGCTTTACTAGGCAGGGGCCTTGGTTGAGGTCCACATTGAAGTGGAAGAAGTTGAACGGGCGCCCCTGACGCCAGCGCGCCAGAAAAGCTGACGCCAACTGCCGATACTGGTCATGCAGAACAGGCAGATCGTCGTCATGAAGCGCATAGGGGGCACTGGGTTCTGCCACCACTGGCTCTACTGATACCTGATCAAAGCCGTTATCCACCATGTGCAGTACATCGGCAGCGAAATCGAGGTGATGACGGGTATAGGTGCCACGAACATAGTAGTTCTGCCCGCCCCTAGACGCAACAGCGCGCTGTAGGTTCGGCATGATGACATCGTAGGAGCCTGTATCATCGGCGTAGGGGCGCATGTGATCGTTGACCTCCCGCCGACCGTCGAGACTCAACACGAGTGCTACTTGGTTAGTGTTTAGAAACTCCATGGTACTGTCGTCAAGCAGAGTCCCATTGGTGGTCAGGGTCTGCTTAATGACCTTGTCATGCTGTCTGGCCTGCTCGCGAGCATAGTGTACAAGCTCTCGGACCACGGGCATATTGAGGGTCGGCTCGCCGCCGAAATAGTCGACCTCCACATGACGCCTGTTCCCCGAATGACTGATTAGAAAATCGATGGCCGCCTTTCCCGTTCTAATATCCATGAGGCCGCGATCATGACCAAAGCTGCCTTGCCCGGCAAAGCAGTACCGACAGGCCAAGTTGCAGTCATGAGCTGCGTGGAGACACATGGCCTTGACTACCGGGTCTCCCCCGAGTGCTGGCACGTTGGGGAGTTCGCTGAAGAGCAATCCTTGTTCGCTCAGCTGGTTGATCTCCGCGATCGCGGAGATCACGTCTTCCACCGGGTAGCGATCCGCCAGAAGGGCAGCCGTATGCTCAGCAGTCGATTGAGGATAATGGTCCAAAGCGGCCCATGTGATTGGATCGATGACATGAACCGCTCCACTGTTTCCGTCCACCAGGAATAGGTTGCTCTCAAACTCAAAACGATGAACGCTCATGATATGTTGCCTCCAAAAGAAAGAAGCGGCTGGTAGCCGCTTCTCACCTATTCTCTACTTCTGGCAGACTTGGTTGCCGACCGTGCAAGACGTCTTGCAGGCAGACTGACACGAGGTCTGACATTCGCCACAGCCGCCGTGGGCGATGGTGGTGACCAAGCTGGTTTTGGTGAGGGTCTTGATATGCTTCATCTCAGGTTCCTCCTTCTAACGTATCGGCTAAATTATAGCACGGTGCCCAAGACCGTGTAAATATGGCAATAGGTGAGTTCCCGGTACCTAGTCCCTAGTCCCTAGCCTATATGGAGAGGAGAACGCCTGGTCGGACTGGCCTTACACTCCGAAGACACCGCCGATGGCACCTGCCAGCAGGAGTGTGGCGAGCTTCCAGATCATGTCCAGCGCACCCACAGGGGTCGGCAGGAAGAAGACGCCGCCGATGACAAGCAGGAGCCCATAGAGCAACCCTGCCAGGGCACCATGGACAAGGCCGCGCTGTCTAGCTCTAGCCGCCGCGCCGTAGCCGGCGATGGCTGAACTCAGCAGCCCGATCAACAGTGTCACAATAGGCAAGACCTTATCCGACAGTCTCGTCCAATGCACAAGAAGAGTCAGTACCAAGAGCAACGCCGCGGTCCATATCCAACCCGTGAGCACTGATCGCAGTATTCCAGGCAAGTAAACAGGTACATCGCTAGCTGGCTGTTGTCCCTTCACCATACTCCGCGTCCTACGTTTCACACTCTCCACCCCCACTAATGCGTCACTGAGGAACCGACGGGCTGGTACCGATATCGCTCGCGCGCAAGATCGATGCAGGCAGGGGTCCCCAATAACAAGTATTCAGGGGTGGACGAAGATATGTCGAATCCAATCAAGGAGTCGGACGCACGATTGTAAGACGTCATGACCCGGGTGTACGGTCGAGGACTACAGACCTGCATCTTAGCCTATCGTCACGAAAGGAGAGGCGGATTCGCCTCTCCAAGTGGTAACGCTGGGCTCACGGCTCCTGACTTCGCAGCTTGAGCGATTAGAAACCCGCGCCACGGGCTTGATAGGTGGCATAGAAGTGGTCGCGGAGTTGGAGCAGACTGCCATCGGCGATGGCTACGCGGATTTTCCTCATCAGATCGATAAGGAAGTGTAGATTGTGGATGGTCATGAGCCTCAGCCCTAGCGTCTCCTCTGCCTTGAACAGATGGCGAAGGTACGCCCGCGAGTAGTTGCGGCAAGTGTAACACTCACAGGCAGGGTCGAGCGGAGTATGATCGCGGGCAAACTCTGCGTTGCGCACGGTGACCCGCCCTATGGAGGTCATCGCGGTCCCATTACGGGCGATGCGTGTAGGCAGCACGCAGTCGAACATGTCAATTCCGCGCATGACGCCCTCAATGAGGCAGTCCGGAGAGCCAACACCCATAAGATACCTCGGCCGGTCCTTCGGAAGCACGGGAACGGTTTCCTCCAGCGTTTCATACATCAGCGGCTTGGGCTCACCAACGCTTAGCCCGCCAATGGCATAGCCGGGCAGGTCAAGCTCGAGCAGTTCCTCGGCGCTCTGACGGCGCAAGTCTTTGTAAACCCCGCCCTGAACGATCCCAAACAACGCCTGATCCTCACGATGATGATGATCTTTGCAGCGCTTCGCCCAACGCGTAGTCCTCTCAAGCGAGTCCTTGACATACTGGTAGTCCGCGGGATAGGGCGGGCATTCGTCAAACGCCATCATGATATCCGACCCTAACGCATTTTGGATCTCTACCGCCCGCTCAGGAGAGATAAAGTGCTTTGAGCCATCTAGATGCGACTTGAAGGTCACGCCTTCTTCGCTGATCTTTCGCAGTGAATCGAGGCTGAAGACCTGAAACCCGCCACTGTCGGTCAAGATCGACCCCGACCAGTTCATGAAGCGGTGTAAGCCGCCTGCCTCGCGGACGATCTCCTCGCCAGGACGAAGATATAGGTGATAGGTATTGCTGAGGATAATCTGCGCTCCCATCTCGTTCAGCTCTTCGGGGGTCATCGTCTTGACCGTGGCTTGGGTGCCTACAGGCATGAAAACTGGGGTATCGATCACCCCATGGGTTGTCTCGATCCGCCCCAAACGAGCCCGACTATCTTTCGCTTCCTTGAGCAACGTATACTTCAGCATGGCAACCTCCATGTAACAGCCCCGAGCCATTAGCCCGCAGCCATCAGCTGAGAACCCATAGACGCGGCATCTCATATTTTGACTATCGTATACTCATCCCAATCAACACCACAAGATCAGAGTGGGTCACCCATCTCTCGCAATGCCTTACTGGGGGCCACTTTGATCCCTAGATGATCAACATCGCATCCCCAAAGCTAAAGAAGCGATACCGTTCAGCGATGGCAACTCGGTAAGCCTCCAAGACGTGTTCGCGACCAGCGAGGGCGCTGACAAGCATGATTAGGGTTGACTTCGGCAGATGGAAGTTGGTGATCAGACCGCTCAGGGCCTTAAACCGGTACCCCGGATAGATGAAGATATCAGTCCATCCAGAGCCTGCTTGCACCAGCCCTTCATCGCTCGCCATGGTCTCAAGGGTTCTGGCGCTGGTGGTACCAACAGCGATGACTCTCCGCCCCTGCTGCTTCGCTTCGTTGAGCCGACGAGCCGACTCCTCGGTCACCTGGTAGTATTCAGAATGCATCTGATGCTCATGAATGTCGCTCACCTGAACCGGGCGAAAGGTTCCCAGACCCACATGGAGGGTCAAGGGAACAAACTCCACTCCGGCTTGCCGTAAGCTTGCCATCAGCTCTGGCGTGAAATGAAGACCGGCGGTGGGCGCCGCTGCTGAGCCGCGCTCTCGGGCATAGACGGTCTGATAGCGCTCCTTGTCCTCTAAACTCTCGTGAATGTATGGAGGTAGAGGCATCTCGCCCAGGCGGTCGAGGATCTCTTCGAAGACGCCCTCAAAGTGGAACTCCACGATCCTCTCACCATCGGGACAGTGTTCCGCAACGATTGCCTCCAGTAGACCGTCACCGAACACAACCCTGCTGCCCACCTTCAGCCTTCGTCCTGGCCTGACAAGGGTCTGCCATCGATCGGCCGTCAGACGCTTCAGCAGTAGAAACTCAACGCGACCTTTCGTCCCCCGCTTTTCACCGATCAGGCGTGCGGGGATCACCCGTGTGTCATTGATCACCAAGACGTCTCCCGCCTTAAGCCAGTAGCCGACCCCAGAAAACTGGCCATGAGTAATCGCCCCTGACCGGCGGTCTAGGACCAGAAGCCGTGACGCCGAACGATCCATAAGCGGGGTCTGCGCGATTAGTTCTTCGGGTAGATCAAAGTCAAAATCGGTTATCTGCAAGGGCATTGCCTCCTCGGTTCACCTAGCTACCAAATAACAGGAACCAGCCGAGAGTATCGGCTGGCATAGATTATTTAACCACAATCCCCTGATAATAGTGTTGGAGTATCTGGATGTGCGTATACCCGTGGTCAGCCATCGCCTTGGCTCCCCATTGGCTCATGCCCAGGCCATGACCATAACCTCGCCCATTAAAGACATACTCATCGCTAACGCTAGTAACGACATCTGACGCTGTGTCCCCAGCCCGGATCTTGGGTTGGGCAACCATGTTGAGAGGTATCTTTCCGCCAGCACCAACAACCGTTGCTTGAACGGGGTTAAGGGGAATACTCGATACACTGGCGCCCCGAGCATGGTATGATACCGCGGTACCAGGCTTTATGATCGCAAAGTTGTTGCTGGGGAAACCGAAGACGCTGCGCGGGTCATCCTTAAGCAGCAGCTCCTCGCCACGAGTGCCCACTACACGCAGTCGAATCGGTGCACCAGAGACACCCATCTGGTCTATGATCAAGTCGGTCACTGTCCCAACGTCCCCGAGACCGTTGCGAATGACGGCCTGCCTGATCTCTTCCGCAGACATACTCCTCTGCCAGCTGGCATTGGAACCTTCACTGGGGAAGAGCTCCGGGACCCCCCGAATGTATGGCACAACCGCGGACCATACGTTCTCACTATTCTCCGTGTGGCCACCACCATCAGCATGGAAGTAGGTATTGGCTACCTGACCATTGTACCAAGCGTATTGCCCGGCAGTCTCTTTCACGGCCTGCTGAATGTTGGGGTAACCCGCTCGTTCCAACCCCGCGTAGACCTGCGTCGAGGTGGTGTCGTCAACATCGCAACCCCATTGGCTCAAAGCAACGTTGCCAACTTTCATTGTCGCATAGCTCCTCGATGCGACGGCCTGGGCCTTGAGTGCCTCCAGCGGCCAACTGGGGTACATCTCTTTGGCTGCCACCCCCGCGACGTAGTCTTCCACCCCTACGCGGTTAATCACCGTTAGCCCACCATGATAGTAGCGGCGAACTTCGAAGACGCCCGGGTATCGGTCCTTCTTCTCGTCCGAGTAGACAGCGCCATCACCCAGCGGCCACAACTTTAGCGCCTCAGGCCTTTCCGCAGGCATCTGGAGCAGGCCAAGCAGATTGCTGCTGCTATCGAAGATCTGCATACGACCACCGTCAATCTCAGCCGCGGAGTACAGTTCCAGGGGTGCGGTAGCGGTCAGAGCCGTGCGCAAAGCATCGCGTTCCTGAGCGGTGGCTGCGTTGCCGACCGCGACCCGCCAAGCGTTGTCATAGAGCACACTTGTCTCAAGACCTTTAGCCTTTAGCTGGCTGGCCTTTGCCTGGGCAGCCTCCCGTGTGGCGAAAGACGAGAAGCTTATCCAGCGATAGGGGCCAACTATGCGGAGCACCGGGAACCCCTTGGCTCGAATGGCCTTCTCAGTCTCCTGCGCACCTTTCGGCTCCCAGCCGTCACCCACCCAGAAAGAGTAGCTCACAGTTGACCCACCGGCGTTCTTGACACGATAGAGCGGGTAGCCCATGACTGTCAGTTGCTGCTGAGCCTGATTGGCAGCGAGCAGGTTGGCGTATGGACCCACCTCCACACGGTAGTTGTCCGCACGCTGAGACGTGAGGCCGTCCGCCACGGCCACTGGAGCTTGGCTGGCATATACCAGGGCGACATTCCCTCCCTGGTCGATTGCGACCACGCGATCAATATCAGGGTTAACCAGCGTTGTCTTCATGCCGGGCAGTACTTTCCCCAGTGAAGTCCGCATTCCGTCAAGCTCGGCCTCTGTGCATTCACCAATCCACACACGCCAGCCCATCTGATAGGCTGGATAAGCAGGAAGCCCCTGGGCGCTGAGCGCACTTACTCGTTTGTCGACATCCACACGGCTGGTGTAGCTCTCCTGTAGTTCCAGTCGGTACCCACCTATCTCCTTCAGTTGGGCGAAGCCCTTACTGACCAAAGTCGTCCTTAACACGGCCAAACCCTCGGACGATGGGCTGTGTCCCACCCGAACCGCCCACGATCCATCCGGCTGACGAAACATAACTCCACCGAGTTGAGCGGATTTGAGCTTGGAGAGAAGCAGGTCTGCTTCTTCCCGACTGGCGGTACGTCCAACCTCCAAGCGAAACCCATCGCCAACCAGCGTCAATCTCTGGTTAGGAAGGTTTGTCCAGAGTGGCGTCTGGGTGCGGCCACCCCCCAGAGCCAGGCCTGCAGTCCCCGAGAAGTTAGCCGTTGCCCAGGCATCCTTGCCATAGGAGATGCCCACGCGGATCTCTGAAGGAAGGGTCCCAGCGAGTACTGCCCGGCCAATTGCCAGCACCGCAATTACCATGATGAATACGGTGAGGAATCTTGCTGATCTGTTGCTGCAATGCATGTTCTCCCCCCTCAGAGCTACCATTTCGACAGTTTGGGACATCATCCTGCAGAGCAGTTGCATATGCGTGAAAAAAGGGTGTCCCACGGGCGAAAGCCCTTGAGACACCCTCATGTCTAGGCACGTCACCACCGTGGACCGTAGTGCACTCGCTCACATACTAGCGCTTGCTCTGCCCAGGGGCTTGCCCGCTCTTACCGTTGTTGTCATTCCCTTTGCTGTTGCCCTTGTCCTGGCTCTCTGAGGAGTTCCCCCTGCCGTTACCCTGATTGCCTTTACCCGGTTTATCCTTGTCGGTCTGGTTCCCAGCCTTCTCTGTATCCTTGTCTTCCTTGGATGGGGCATTATCGTTCGCCGGACGACCAGTCTCCTTCTTAAGTATGGCCTCCGGGTCGCCGCCCGCAGCCCGGATGGATTGGCTGAGATTGGAACTCTTCAGCTCCTGGGGATTCAAGTGGATACCGGCATCCTCCGCCTTCTGAGCTACCATCAGCTTCCCCACCGACATCCCCTGTTTGCGTGCTTCCTCTCTGATCTCAGGTGCAGCGACCATTGAAGTCACCACCGTCTGTTCCTGACCAGCCACGATAGCCTGCGCCTTACTCTCAAGTTCGGCAGTGAGACCGTCTTGGTAGGTCGGCTGCCCGGCAACCGCAGTGGTGGTGATGACGACCAGATGTTCACTCTCCGTTCCCAGATATCCATCCTCGGCAGCCCTGGCCATGAGCACTTCGAGCGCCTCCGTCACCTGCTTGCCCGCCAGCTCAAGGTCCTCGATCAGAGCCTCAGCCTCGGGGTTAAGAGCGGCAACACTGCGCACAATCTCGTTCTGATCGATGCCGAACTCGACACTGGGGTTGATGTCAATGGTGACATAAGCGGCGATAACAGGACGCGTCAGATAGACCGAGAGACCAGAGATCATGATCGCCAGCATTAGGACTGCAACCAACCCGTAGCGTGCCCACTCCCTCAGGTGCGAGCGTACTGGGATGAACTCAACCTCTTCGCCAAGCTCAGCGCCAAGAACCCTCGATCTACCCTTTATGAAACTGCCGTTAGGAGTGAGGAAGACGCCGTGATCTCGCTCTTTCCTCATCAAGACCCCCACGGATCTGCTCATCTTGGATCCCCCCTTACATTACACAGAGATCATTCGCTAAGGTACCCTGCTAAGTGGGGGTAGTCGCCAGCCAAGATCACCGCGAGAGCGATGATATATTTCCGCTGTCGCTCCAGCGTCTTGCGACTCACCGATACTTGCGCTTCGAGCTCCTTCAGCCTGAGCTCGCCTCGCCGACATAGATGCTGCCAATGATCAGCATCCCGTGCAACGAGACGGGCTGCTTCTCGGGCTCGCACCCGAGCGTCCTGATGCCTAGGCGAGATCTCCGCCAGCTCAGAAAAGGAGATGCCAAAACGGTCGATCTCCTGACTGAAGCGCATGATCTCTTCGCGACGTTCTGCTTGAGCTACTGATTGCTCGTGCACGGCCTGCGCCGCCGTTAGCTCGACCTGTTGCAGTGCGTTTTTCTCTTCGTCGCCACGAATGTATGTACTAAATGCCGTCTCACGCCGATCGGCGCGTTGCTTTCGGTAGTAGTCAACCAGTCGGCGCTTGATAATTGTTTCGGCAAATCCCAAGAACGAGCCACTGCGTTCCGACTGGTAACATGTAATAGCTTCATCAAAGGCCATCAGGCCAATACTTACCTCATCGTCTTCCCCCATGGTGACATAGCGTCCTACGACCTTTGCCACGACTTTGAGGACGAATGGGAGATAGTCCCGGATTAGTTGATCGCGGGCCTCTACATCGGTCTGGGCAACAAGCACCCTTTTGTCCAGCGGCCCGTCCGGCGGGGTTGTGCGACGGAAAAAAAGGACCATCCACCTCACCTCACCTTAGACTATTCGATAGCAGCAAAAAAAAGATGGGGGTCGTTTCATCGGCGCCCCACTAATCTGATCAGCAATGTGACCATGAGACTGAGCAGGATCGACGTGGTTGCGGGGAAGTAGAAGCTGAAGTTTCCCCTTTGGATGTGAATGTCGCCAGGTAGTCTCCCCAGAGGAAGCCAGGAACCGCCAATCAGTATTACCCCACCCAAGACAGCCATAACTAGACCGAAGATGACCAGTGACTTGCCCAGTGACCCGCCCATCAGCGCTCTGCCCCTTTGGGTCGCTTGTAGTAGCGGTCTTTCTCGCTATAAATGCAGCCACAGTAAGGCTGTCGATATAGATCGCCCTCTTTGGACATGGCCACGCTCTCTCGATAGCCAGGGCGAAGGTCGTCGTCTAGGAAGACCAAGCCATATGTCTTAGCCAGCTCGTGCCCCACTGATATCAAAAGCTCTCGATCCTGGTAAGGACTGATGAGGAGCGTGCTGCTGAACTCCTGATGGCCAAGGTCTATCGCCGTCTGAGCGGTCTTCTCAAGGCGCATGCGGTAGCATTGGCCACAGCGATTAGCTGGGTCCGGAGCCACGCGCCTGAGGAACTCCTCCATCTCGTAGTCATCAGCAATGATCGCCGGAACGCCAAGCTGCCGGGCATACGCCACTAGGGTATCCCTGCGACGCTTATACTCCTGGTAGGGATGAATGTTGGGGTTGTAGAAGAAGGCCGTGAAACCGATCCCCTTCTCCTGCCAATACCGAAAGGTATAGGTCGAGCATGGACCACAACACGTATGAAGCAGCACAGGTTCACTCTCCCTTAATGATGGAACGGGGTAACATGCGAGCGTTTATTGTCTAGGATCTCATGGTCGGAACCCAGATCAGATCAGCCTGGTTTGCGGATTAACCTCACTGTCGCGGTAAGGAATGCCAAACAGCTCATAGGCCGAACGCGTTGCCATTCGCCCCCGCGGAGTACGGTTAATTAAGCCCAGCTGGAGCAGGTAGGGCTCGTAGACATCCTCGATCGTCTGCGACTCCTCACTGATGGTCGCGGCCAGGGTATCTAGTCCCACAGGGCCGCCTTCGAATTTCTCGATCATGGTTCGAAGTAATGTCCGGTCGATTCGATCCAGACCCATACTATCCACTTCCAACATCTTGAGCGCATAGTCGGATATCTCACGGTCGATGGTTCCCTGTCCCCTGATCTGGGCGAAATCGCGAACACGTTTCAGTAGACGGTTGGCGATTCGTGGCGTCCCCCGGGAACGCCGAGCGATCTCGATGGCACCATCTAAGGACAGGTCAACCTGCAATATCCGGCCGGCCCGAATGACGATCTCTTTCAACTGCTGTTCACTGTAGTAGTCCATGCGGCAGATCACACCAAACCGATCCCTGAGCGGTGCCGAGAGCAGTCCTGCGCGAGTCGTTGCACCCACCAGTGTGAACGGAGGCAGGTCGATTCGGATGGACCGAGCGCTTGGGCCTTTGCCAATCACAAGATCTAGTGCATAGTCTTCCATGGCGGGGTAAAGAACTTCCTCCACGCTGCGGTTCAGACGGTGAATCTCATCGATGAACAACACGTCGCGGGGAGATAGATTCGTGAGTAGCGCGGCCAGATCACCCGCGCGCTCAATGGCGGGACCAGAGGTCACTCGTAGACTCACGCCCAACTCATTGGCAAGAATAGCAGCCAATGTTGTCTTGCCGAGACCCGGGGGACCATAGAGCAAAACGTGATCAAGTGCTTCCTGACGGTTCAGCGCCGCCTGGACAAAGATGGACAAGTTCTCCTTCACCTTATCCTGTCCGATGTATTCACGAAACAGCCGCGGTCTGAGCGAGGGCTCCAGTGAGCTATCTTCGCCTAGTTGGTCAGCTGTTACGAGACGGTCCTCCATGTCTAGTCCTCCTTGCGCTAGAGACGGGCAAGCAACTTAAGTGCTCCGCGAATAATCGCCTCTATATCTGCTTGAGGTGCCTGACGCACCGACTCCCCAACTGCCTGGGAGGCTTCGTCCGATCCATAGCCGAGTGAACAGAGCGCCGCGATGGCCTGACTGAACAGATCGTTTGTGGAGCCAATGATAGGCGCTGCCTGCCCACCACCGACCACGGTAGGAAGGTCGCTGATCTTGCCTTTGAGTTCAAGGATTAGGCGCTGCGCGGTCTTATTGCCAATGCCGGGGATTTTCTTCAGCTGGCCAACGTCCTCATTTAGCAGCCATAGATAGATCTGACCGGCCGACGCATGGGACAGGATGCTCAACGCGCCCTTAGGTCCTATACCGGCCACAGAGATCAAGAGCACAAACAGCTCGTACTCCTCGTCCGAGGCGAAACCATACAGCGCGGCACCGTCCTCTTTCATGTGAAGGTGCGTGTGGAGCTTGACCGGGTGATCTAGATCAGGAAGCTTGGTAGCTGTGGATGCTGGAATGCCCAGACGAAACCCTAGTCCGTTTACATTGACGATGGCGCTCCCCATGGTTGCAGATACCAAGGTGCCCTCGATAAAAGCGAGCACTTAACTCCCCCCCTTAAGTTTCGACATTAGGCCGCTCAAGGTTCGTGATTGGAGGTGACAGATCGCCACGGCCAGTGCATCAGCAACATCATCGGGCTTTGGTGTTTCCTTCAGACCGAGCAGAAGCTTGACCATCTGTTGTACTTGGGGTTTGTCCGCCTTACCATAGCCGACGACTGCCTGCTTGACCTCTGAGGGGGTATACTCGGCCAGTGCGAGCCCCTTCTGCTCAGCAGCAAGGATGATACAACCGCGTGCCTCGCCCACAGTCAGTGCCGTGGTTACGTTGCGATTGAAAAACAACTCCTCAACCGCAATCTCAACAGGGTTATGTCGTACGATTACCGCTATCATCTGATCATATAGTTGGCGCAAGCGAAACCCCCGCGAGAGCCCGCTCTCGGTGGTGATGGCACCATATTCGATGACGTTCATCTTATTCCCGTTGCCGCTAAGCACGGCGTAACCGGTGATCGCGATTCCGGGATCAATTCCAAGTATGACCATGGGTTCCTCCATACAGAGCAAGCGCTGCATCAACTCGAACAACCGTTTAGTGTAAGTTCGCCATCCCACGCTCATTTCCTCTTGGGGATCAGAGATCAACAGGCAACAGAAGAAGCGCGGCCTACGCCGCGCTTCTTAGTGTGTTAGCCCTTCTACCTTGAGAAGGATCTCCTCTTCACTGCCAGCGCCAATGAATGCGATCAGTTCCGCCTTATCCTCGCTACGCAGCTGATCCACAGGTAGTTGCTCTATCTCCCGCACTACTACAAGACCGCCCTCGACCCAGCGGTAGATGGTCACGAACCCCTGGTCACTGATACCGAGGTAGAACTCATACCGTCCATCAGGCACAGGCCTTGTCGGCGGCGCGGAACTGCTGGGACTGACAGTCACGGTCTGTCCACTTGATCCGGGGACCACTGATGACAGGTCGGGGACCAATGGATGGGGCTCGACCAGGGAACGGGACTGACGATAAGGAATCCAGAAGAGCTGGTAGATGCCTAGCAAAGTGGCTATGACGACTACCAGGCTCACCGCAACCCGGTATTTACGTAACATGAGCATACGCCTCCTTAACGGAGAGTATACCCAAATA
>CAYOCI010000083.1:4689-15935 GCA_964402415.1 uncultured Clostridia bacterium | reverse complement strand
TGCAGGAGATACATAAGGGCTCTTCTATCGTGTCCACTTTTCGGGGTTCAGATCAATCATGGTGGGACGGGTGCTTCATACTAGGTTATCTTTTCGGAACATAGAAGGGAGGAAAATGCGCGTTTTGCTTTTGAGACAGCCTGCAACTGGCATTCCAGATGCAGGCTATTGACTTTTACTGAGGTGCAAACGTATTTTCCACGCTTCTATCTAACGATAGTAAAAAATCGTTAAAAAAGAGGAGTCAGGAGTCAAATGCAGTATAGTCTAGAGCAAATGATAGTTCCTGCTGTGTTTCCTAGGTTCAAGCCAACTCATACGAGGTTGACGGATCAACGCCGAGGCTTCTGTAGAGCCCTCTGAGTCGCAAGCAGTTCGCCGATGTACAGCCTGTGGCCAGGGGCTCAAAGCGGTCGATGCTGCAATACTGGCAGATGTAGATCGACCGGGGTTCTGACAGCGTGTCCACTTTGTGGGGGCGGTGTTTGGGTATAGAAGCCACTATTACGTGTCTTCAGGTAGCGCGGCAAGCCCGCACAACCGACAGGGGAGGTGCGGTGATGGAGGAAGAGCAAGGGGCAGCAGGAGTGCCTAATGGCAAGACCATGGTTCTGGGTTTAGCTATGATTACCACCGGTGTGTTAATGCCCGCTCTCATACCTATCAGGTGGCTGGGGGTAGTCCCTAAGTTAATGCGGGCCATGGCGCAGCTGAATCAGGGGCTGCTAATTCTAACGGCGGCCCGGGTGGTCCTCTTGAACACGGTGCAAACAATGCCCCTCGTGCTAGGCAGCACGCTGGTGGCGGCAGAACTTCTACGCGTCTATCCCCAGCGCAAGCGCTATCTGCAGCTAGCTGCGCCTGTGGCGATCTTCGCTGCGAGTTATGGGCTGATCTATGTAGTTCATGGCATATTCTATGGCTGGGTAGCCACGGCGGTCTTAATCGGGCTGTCCCTGCTTGTTGCCAGGGCTATGCAGAAAAACGATCTCAGTGTATTTCTGCGTGTCCTCCTGTTCATATTGGTCATCTTCGGGGCTCAGTGGCTCAGAGTGATACCGGCCCTAGATCTACTCGGTTCCGGCACGGAGGTGAACTGTGCCGAGATCAAACGCATGGCCGGTTTCATGCAGGCGGGTCCGGCACTCAGCGTTATTGGCTTTCTTTTTTTCGGCTTCACCCACATACTGGCTGCTATGCTGATGAGCATGCTGGTGGTGCGTAAGCGGGAACTGGAACGGGAGCGCCTGGATCGTAAGCGCGAAGAGGAACTGCAGCTGATGAGAATGGCCGTTCTGGAGGCCAAAGCCTTCAAAGAGGTGCGCAGCCTTACACACGACCTGAAGACGCCTTTGACGGTTATACAGGGTCTTACCAGTGTACTGCAACTGATGGTGGACTCGCCGCAGGGGCAGGCCGCCGCGATCTGCGAACGGATAAATGCAGCGGCTGAGAACATGAATGAGATGATTACTGATATTGTCATGCAAGAGAAGCGACAGCCCCTTGAAGTGTCCGACCTACTCACTTACACCACCGCCCAGGTCTCCCCGAAGCAGGGGGGCTGCGATATCGTATTGGAGATGGAGAAGAACCTGCCCAAGATCTCCGGCAATCGTGTGCGGCTGGCCAGAGCTCTGGCCAACCTGCTGGAGAACTCGCTGGAAGCCATGCGTTCTTCGGGGGGGCGGGTGGAGATAGCGGTGCGAGCGCTGCCGGATCATCGGGTTCGCATTGTGATTACTGACAACGGGCCGGGAATCAGCGAACAGGATAAGCTTAGGGTGTTTGAAACCGGCTTCAGCACCAGAGGAACGCCCGGACTCGGCCTGCCCTTTGCATCCGAAGTCATCCGGGATCATGGGGGTGCCGTAGAGCTGTGGTCTGTGCCTGGGGTAGGTACCAAAGTGGTGGTATTTCTTCCGGAGGTGATAGAGAATTAGCATTCGAGTAATGGTTGTGGACGACGACCGGGATATCTGCTTCACCGTGGCTGCTATCGGTGGCTATGCGGGCTGGACCGTTCATACCTGCCTCGACGTCGGTAGCGCTCTGGCCGCTCTGGATGCCTTCAATCCAGACATCTTGCTGCTGGACTACCATCTGCCGTTCATGAACGGCTTGGCCGCATTGCCGAAGTTCAAGAGCAAGAAGCCGGCCATGACGATCATAATGCTGACGGTGGAAGAGGATGCTCAGCTGGCGGAGAAATGTCGGGAGGCGGGTGCCAATGATTATTCCCTCAAGCCCATCAAAGCCCTGGATCTGATCCATCGCGTGAGTCTCAACCTGGAAGTAGCGCAGCTGAGAAAAGACACCTCATCCGAACAGATAGCACCGCTGGAGAAGGGGATGAGCCAGGAGACCGTTGATCTGGTGCTGGCGTTTTTCAGCCGGAATGCGGCCAGTTACTTCACCATTAATGAAGTGGCGGCCGCCCTGCAATTGGGCTATTCCACCACCCATCGCTACCTCAGTTATCTGGAGGAGCAAGGATACCTAATGGTAACCCACGGTTACGGCAGACAAGGGCGCCCGCGCAGGAAATACCAGGTGCGAGAGATGAAACCGAGATAAAACCGGGCATCGCCAAGCGATACCCGGTTTCTCTTTGAGTCGAGAGAAATACGGGAACAACTAGGAGTTGATTTTCCGGGCGTCAAATACCAATGACGAAAGCTTGACGTAGGTGGAGGTGAAGTGTGTAGCGGCCGGCATGAAAAGCAACAACAAAAAGCCGATGGTCCTGACTTTGTTCGCAGTCTTAGGGTTAGTGGTGGGGCGCAGAATGCTGTCGGTGAGTGACCATGTGGTCTCTGATGCTCTGTTTTTCGTGGGCATGGTGGTGTTGTTGCTGGGGGGATTGGCGGTAGTGAGGAACAGCCGGTTGTTTGATGTTGTGGGCTACAATTTCGCGCGTTTTGTGGAGGTGATACTGAACCGACCTAGAGACCGTGGAATACAGGCAGATGATTATTCGGCCTATTGCTCACAGCCACGCCCCAGGCAGGACCCCCGTGCGTTTTTGGGGTTGGGGTCCATATGTCTGCTTCTCTCACTGTTTTCAGCGCTGATGCACCGGTGAACTCGTTGCCCGATGGTGTGCCAGAGAAAAGAAGGAGGTAAACACATGCATAGGAAAAAGACGTTTCTTCTGTTACTGATGTTGGCGCTGGTGGTGAGCGCGCTGGCGGGCTGTTCCACACCTGCCACATCCAAGGTAACTGCCCCTCCAAAACCTAAAGTTCTGCGCATGGTGCAGTCGTCGCCACCTACTACCTATAACCACCACAAGTCAGGCATTTCCAGCGATAATACGGTCTTGGGCTATCTGGTGGGCCGCCTTTACACTTATCTGCCCTCGCTTGATGGCTCGTCCGTCGTGCTGGCGCCAGAGCTGGCGGCCGGGCTACCTGTGGACGTGAAAGGTGATGGCAAGGTGTGGCGGATTCCCATTGATCCCAAAGCTAAATGGGCCAATGGTGAGCCCATCAATGCCGACACTTTTATGTATAGCTGGAAAATGCTGCTCGACCCGATCTTAGTGAACACCCAGGGCATGGGGTTGGCCAGAAGCTACATTGAGATCGTCAATGCGGCAGACTATTTTGGCCAGGGTGCTAAAGGCACCGTCAAGTGGGAAGACGTCGGTATCAAGAAAGTGGATGGCCTCACTCTTGAGCTTACATTGACTACCGATTTCAGCGCCAACGATGTGATGCGTCATCTGGAATCCCATGTGAAGGGTCCCGTCTACCAACCTCTCTATGAGAAATATATGAACGCCAGCCGGACGGAGACTCAGTATGGAACCGATCTCGACAAGATCATGTGCTCCGGTGCCTTCAATCTGGTGACCTGGGTTCAGGGTGCTGAACGGGTGATGAATAAGAACCCTTATTACAAGTACGCTGACCGGGTGAAGCTGGATGCAGTATCGTACCACGTGGTGGAGAACTCCGGGACGCAGATCCAGATGTTTGAAAACGGCGAGTTCGCTTACATCGACCTTGCGGTCAGCGACATCCCGAAGTATACGGATGATCCTCGCTTCCGCTACACGGTATCACGGTCAGTGCGCATCATCGAGATGAACCATGCTAACCCCGACAAGCCCATTCTGAACAATATCAATTTCCGTCGGGCCTTCTATTATGCCATCGATCGGAAGACTATCGCCAAAATGGCCAGTGGTATCCCGGCTCATTACTCAGTCCCGACCACAACCGTCACCTACACCGATGGCACCCGCTTTAGAGACGTCGCTGATGCCAAGGGCTATCTGCCTCCCGACTACGGCTACAATCCCACCTTGGCTAAGGAGCTATTTGAGAAAGCGTTGAAGGAAGAGGGCCTGGATAAGTTGGAGCTGGTGATGACCTACGCGACCACCAACTCACGCGCCATGATGACGGTAGAGTTTATTGAAGACGCGCTGCCCAAGGTCTTCGGCACAGATCGCTTTAAACTGGTCCTGAACGCCATGCCGGGGGCGCAAGTGCTGGAGGCGATGGGCAATAGCCCCAAAAACCCCCGCTCTTACGAACTGGGTATCTCCGCCTGGTCTTTCCTAAAGACCGACTTCAACCCGGCCGAGATCTTCGAACCCTTTACCAGCACCTATAATCGCCGCAATGGGCCGTACAGCAGCAACCGACTCGATGCCCTTTACAAACAGGCGATCTCCGACCCGGCCCGCAAGGATGAGAAGCGTATCACCGAGCTGGCGATGGAAATGGAAAAGGTATATTTTGACGAGATGATCGGCATACCGGTCTTCCAGGAGGCCAGTGGCTCTCTTCTCTCAGAAAGCCTGATTATGGCGGTCAAGGAGCCGCACAACACGGCCGGATGGTGTATGCGCTTCGCAGATCTCAAGGGCGAGTAGTCATACACCAGGGGAGTCCGTGGTGCTTCACCCAACAGGGAAGCGCCACGGACTCCCCTGTGAAATGGAGGAGAAGACTCGATGGCTAGGTATATTTCCAACAGGCTTGTGGCGATGGCCCTAGTCCTATTCATGATTGTGACCATCACCTTTATGGTGCTGCGCCTCATGCCCGGCAGTGTTTATGACGATAACCCAGAGCTCAGCAGCACAGTTATCGAAGCCCTCGAGGCGAAGGCTCATCTCAACGAGCCGATGATCGTGCAGTATTACTACTACGTGCGAGGCATTCTGTTCGACCAAAACTGGGGCGTTTCCGTGAAAATAGCGCCCAGCGTGCCCGTTTTCGACGTGATCAAGACTCGCATTCCCATCAGCATGACGCTTAACCTGGTGTCGTTAATCGTATCGCTACCGCTAGGCATTCTGGCAGGGACGATAGCGGCGATGAACAAAAACCGTCTGCCCGATTATGTGATCTCTTTGCTCGTCATCATCTTTATCTCCGTGCCTTCGTTCGTTTTTGCCGCAGTTATGCAATACTTTCTTTCCTTTAAGTTCGGCTGGTTCCCCATCATCTACAATTCTACCGGCGTGGGGTGGGCGAAATGGCATTCACTCATCTTGCCGGTTCTTGCGTTGGCCTTTGGCCCAATTGCCACCGTGACCCGCTATTTGCGCGGCGAGCTCTTGGAGACCCTGAACTCGGAATACATGCTCCTGGCCAGAACTAAAGGCCTCACGAAATATCAGGCGGCGGCGCGCCATGCTTTCCGCAATTCCTGCGTACCCTTAGCCAATATCATTATCCCTATGTTCACAGGTATCTTGGGCGGGTCGTTGGTGGTGGAGCGGGTGTTTTCCATACCCGGCGTGGGTGGTATTATGGTCAATTCCGTCAACGCCAATGACCATGCCCTAACACTGGCGGTGCTGCTCTTCTACTCGATGGTCTCATTGCTCACCATTCTCATCGTAGATATCTCTTACGGACTAATAGATCCCAGAATTCGTCTGGGAAGAAAGGGGTAATGAGGTGGGTAAGCGTTTTGCTGATATACCAGCAGAGAAGTTCGTCTTCACCCAGGTCGAAACAGATCTAAAAGACTTCAACCCGGAAGCAAGCGCTGTCGGCTTCTATAAGGACGCTTTAATTCGGCTGAGAAGGAACAAAGCCTCCATAGTGGCCTTTTACATTATCTGCATCATCACCATCATGGCTCTAGTGGGACCAAGCCTCAACCCCTATACCTTTAGACAGCAGAACCCCAACCGCCTGAACATGCCGCCACGCGTACCCGGCCTGGAGCGTCTCGGTATACTGGACGGCACATCCGTGCTCAGCAACCGCCGCCTCGACAGCCTGGCAGATAAGACGCGCTATCCGGAAGGGTCGATCATCCGGGTCCTCAACGAGCGCACAGTGATGGGGGTGAAAGTGGCGGATCTCAAGGTCGATACCTATAAGCTGATGGGTGCCGAAGACGAGTATTACTGGTTGGGTACCGATCACTTCGGGCGTGACCTGTGGACCAGGCTCTGGCGGGGAACCCGCGTTTCGCTCTTAATAGCGGTTATGGCCGTACTGATCAACACGTGTATCGGCATCCTCTATGGCGCAATCGCCGGGTACTATGGCGACCCACTGGATATGTATATGATGCGCTTCTGCGAGCTGCTTGACGCTTTTCCGCGCATCGTGGTGGTGACCATGTTCATTCTGTTCTTTGGCGCTGGCATGACATCGATGATTCTGGCTCTGGTCGTTAACGGGTGGATCCCCACGGCACGCATGATTCGCGCTCAGTTCTACCGCTTCAAAGAGCGTGAATACGTGCTGGCCGCCAAGACGCTGGGCGTTAAGGATATGGCCCTTATCTTTCGGCACATTTTGCCTAATTCCATCGGACCCATTATTACCCGCGCCACGATTGCCATTCCGGGTGCCATATTTTCGGAATCATTCCTTGCCTATATCGGCTTAGGACTGAAACCGCCGGAACCGTCAATCGGGGTCCTGCTATCGCAGGGGCAACAGGTGCTCTTGTCCTATCCCTATCAGACCTTCTTCCCAGCAATACTGATCTCTGTGCTAATGATTGCTTTTAACATGTTTGGTAATGGATTGCGCGATGCGTTCGATCCAACCCTGCGTGGACAGAATTAAGGGGTGTGGTCATGAATAGCAACGACTCGATACTAACTGTGGATAACTTGGGAGTCTCTTTCCGCACCAACACAGGCAATTTGCGGGCAGTGCGGGGCGTGAGCTTCCAGTTGCGCAAAGGGGAGACCGTCTGTGTGGTCGGTGAATCCGGTTCGGGGAAATCGGTCACCGCCAAGTCTATCATGGGCATCTTGCCGGGCAATGCTCTGGTGGACTCCGGTTCCATAACCTTTGACGGCCGCGATCTTCTCCGGCTGACCGAACAGGAATACACCAGGATTCGGGGTAAGAAGATCGGCCTCATTTTTCAGGATCCGCTTTCCGCCCTCAACCCGATCATGAAGATCGGCAAACAGATTATGGAGGCATTGTTGCTCGACGGGCATATGAGTCGTAAG
The DNA here is from genome assembly GCA_964402415.1 of uncultured Clostridia bacterium. Classification (GTDB taxonomy): domain Bacteria; phylum Bacillota; class JAAYKD01; order JAAYKD01; family CAYOCI01; genus CAYOCI01. Next base: position 8,482 of record CAYOCI010000083.1, on the reverse strand, counting down.
GAAGCTAAGGAAGAGGCGCTGGAACTTCTGCGGGCCGTAGGCATTAGAGACGCCGAACAACGCTTCGAGCAGTATCCCTTCCAGTTTTCCGGCGGTATGCGCCAACGCGTGGTTATTGCTATTGCCTTGGCCCGGCAACCGGAAGTGTTGATCTGCGATGAGCCTACGACCGCCCTGGACGTGACAGTACAGGCACGCATTCTTGAGCTGATCAACGAGCTCAAGGAGAAGCGCCATCTCTCGATTCTTTTTATCACGCATGACCTAGGCGTGGTCGCCAATATGGCCGACCAGGTTTATGTGATGTATGCTGGTAAGATTGTGGAATACGGCACGGCGAGCGACATCTTCTTTGAGCCGATCCATCCCTATACGCAGGCGCTGTTGGCCTCGATGCCCGATCTGGAGACCAGGGGCCGGCTCATGTCTATACCGGGCACACCTCCCAATATGCTCTATCCGCCGCAGGGAGACGCCTTTGCACAGCGCAATCAGTATGCCATGCAGATTGACTTTGAAGAGGAACCGCCCATGACCCGCATCAGCGATACTCATTATGCGGCCACTTGGTTGCTGCATCCGCAGGCACCCGAGGTCGAGATGCCGGAGATCCTGCAACATCGCATCGCCAGGATGAGGGAGGAGGGTGTCAGTTATGTCTAATAACGCTCCCTTATTGGAAGTAAAGGATCTGCGGGTCACTTTTGCCGCTGGTAGAGGCCGAAGGCGCACAGAGGTACACGCTGTGGATGACGTCTCTTTCGCCGTCTACGAGGGAGAAACCTTTGGCCTCGTGGGCGAGTCGGGCTGTGGCAAGACGACTACGGGACGAGCGATCATCCGCCTGTACGACCCTACCTCCGGCACAATTCGCTTTCGGGGCCGTGAGATCTCCGGTCCCATGACCAAGGACCTGCGGAACTACCTGACGGATAACATCGCCATGATTTTTCAGGATCCGGTGGAATCACTCAATCCACGCATGACGGTACAGGAGATTGTGGAGGAGGGCCTCAAGGTGAGGGGCATTCGTGACCCGGAGCGGCTCAAGAGCATGGTTTACAGCATGCTATCGAAGATTGGGCTGTCGCAAGAACACGCCGGTCGTTACCCGCATGAGTTCTCTGGCGGGCAAAGACAGCGTATCGGAATTGCCCGCGCTCTGATCACCAATCCTTCACTGGTCATCGCCGATGAACCGGTTTCCGCCCTCGACGTCTCCATTCAGGCCCAGGTGATCAACCTACTCAATGATCTCAAGGCCGAGCTGGGGCTGACCATTCTGTTCATTGCCCACGATCTGTCGGTGGTCAAATACTTCTCCAACCGGGTGGCCGTTATGTACTATGGCCGGATAGTGGAGTTGGCCGACAGTGATGAGTTATATAAGCATCCGCTACACCCTTATACCAGATCACTGTTGTCGGCAGTGCCGCAGCCTAATCCGGTGTCCGAAAGGAGGAGAAAACGCATCGCCTATAATCTGGCGGAGGCTCACGACTATCGGGTTGAGAAACCCAGCCTGCAGGAAGTATATCCTGGCCATTTTGTTAGTTGCTCTCCCAGCGAGCTGCAGCGCTACCGTCAGGAGTTACAGGCACAGGGTGGCATCTGATCTATTCGCATGATATTAGAGGGAGGAATGGCGTTATATGTTCAGAAAAGTTGCTGCGCAACTACTGATCCTGGTTCTGCTAACCACTCCGCTAGCGGCAAAAGGGGCACAGAATGGGCAGCCAACGCTGGGTCTAGACATTCTAGCAATTGACGTAGGATATCTGGCCAACTTCCAAGATCACGACTTAACCAGCTCGGAACCGATAAGCGTCATCATTGAGTTAGCGGGTAAACCACTGACTGAGGCGCAGGATCTTTCACCTAATACGGAAGCCAATCTAGAAGAAGTCTCGCTTCTGCTGCAAGACGATGTCTTGACCCAAATGGAAAATTTAGAGATCGATTTCAAACTCCAGCATCGCTACACATTCCTGCTCAACGGCCTGGTAGTAACCATGCCGACTTCTCAACTGCTATTGTTAGGGGAGATTCCGCAGATAATGGATGTCTGCCCCAACTATGAATCCGTTGATGCCTTAGCCGAGAGCATCCCGGCAATTGGCGTACCGGAGGTATGGGAAGCTCCCCATGGCTATGACGGTACGGGCATCGTTGTCGGCGTTATTGATAGCCGCATTGACTGGCACCATCCGGATTTTGGTGGCGGCATTGGGCCAGGTTACCGGGTCACAGGTGGCTGGGATCTCATCAACAACTGCCCTCTGGAGGAGAGCCTGGAACTCGGTACGTCGGTGCGCCACGGCACCCACGTGGCCTCTATCGTGGCCGGGGTAGCACCCGGCTCAAGCATTAGAGGTTATGCCATTAGCTCTGCCAGTACGCCCACCAATCTGGCGCGTATACTCTCAGCCATAGAGATGGCTGTCAGGGATGGCGTTGACGTGATTAACCTCAGCAACGGTAGCGAATATGGTCATGACGACACCATCAGGAACCGGGTGTTTGACCGTGCCATTGATGCCGGTACCGTTCTCGTTATCGCCAACGGCAATGGCGGTGCTAACGGTGAAAGAACAACCTGGACTTACGCCGCGGCGGAAAGAGTGATCTCCGTCGGTAATGCCGATGCCAGGGAACGGGCGTTGCTCACCCATAATGCCACCAACACCAAAATGGCTGCGATCAAGTTTGCTTTCTCTGTCGGCATTGATGATCTGCATCAGCGCAGCTATGAGTACGTCCCCTGCAAATACGGGAACACACCCGATTTGTATGATAGCGCCGGCAACAGTCTTGTCGAGGGCAAAGTAGCCCTAATCGCCCGCGGGGGAACCCCATCTGCCTTCAGGGCCAAGATGGAGAATGCAGCTGCTGCCGGAGCAGTGGCCGCCCTTATCTACAACAATATTGATGAGCCGCTGAGTTCAACAGTAGGCTCAACCCAAGCGAGTGATATTCCCAGTTTTGCTGTCTCCAAGTCAGAAGGGCAGTTCTTGCTCAATGCGGCTGAGAAGGCAATTACCATAGAACGTGGTTATGACTTTAAGATGCACGCCAGCAGCTCCAAGGGGCCAACCCCCTTACTGAGCATCAAGCCTGACCTGGCTGCTCCCGGGCATATGATCATTGCAGCTTATCCGTATCCTGATCCGGGAGTGGTTCCGCCATCGCCGGCTTTCCAGGGCACAGACGGGGCTTGGTATGTGGCTAACAGCGGTACCAGCATGGCCGCACCGCATGTGGCCGGGGCAGCGGCGATTCTGAAGCAGGCCCATCCCGAATGGACACCGGAGCAAGTGAAACTGGCATTGATGAACACGGCTAGCGACATTAAGCAACTCACCGGTGAATCATATCGGCCGATCGAACAGGGGGCAGGGATGGTCAACGTCTTGCGCGCCCTCGAACCAAGCGTTTTCATCAATCCGGGCTCACTCAGCTTCAGAGAGGTAGCGTTAGGCGACACTACTCGCCACCTGGAGCTGCAGAGCAATCGCGATATGTCGATCACCTATAAGCTGCGAGTGGAGAAACACGACCCTGAGCATGCTTATGACTTCACCTTACCGGAGACATTTACTGTACATGCGCAGGCGAGTGCTGACCTACCTGTTATTCTCAACGTGGGTGCTGATCTGCCCGCCAGCGACATAAGCAACAACGTCTATTGCGGCTATATTTGCTTTGAGAACGAGGCTGATCCCAGCGATACCTATCGCGTGCCCTACCATTTTGTTAACAAAATGGTTGTCAGCCAGATGACTGTCGCTCCATT
>CAYOCI010000083.1:0-4679 GCA_964402415.1 uncultured Clostridia bacterium | reverse complement strand
ACAATGACGCGGCTAGTCACAAAGAAGTAACCTTCTCCTTTACGCTAGGCCAGCCGGTGAATGATCTCTGTTTCTACTTCTATGGTCATGATACGGCCAGCCAGTTCGGTAACACGGGTCCACTGGCACCCGGTACCCATTCCGTCGTTTGGGATGGGACGTTTAATGATCCCAATTTCACGATCTCCGACGGGATCTACTCCGTCTATCCACATTTTCAGTTGGAACCGGGTGGCCCTTACCAGAGCATCAAAAACGCCGGCAACCAGACTGCTCCAACTTTTGCTTACCTGCTGGTTGACAGCAAGGCTCCCAGGTTGCATGCCATTGCCACTCGCCTGGCCGCAGAGGAGAACCGGCTTGAGGTAACTGGTTACATCGATGACATGATCGACAATGTGTTGCAGGATGCTCCGATGGTCTATCTCAATGGGCAGGAACTGGCAACCGTAAACCGAGCCGACCCAAATGGCCCGGGACGTGGATATGACTACACCTACTTTGAATCTTCCCTGGAGATAAACGTAAGCGGTGAAATAGCTTTCACACTGGGGGCGAGAGATCGTGCGGGTAATAGCAATATGTGGGAGTATAGCCTGACACCTTTGGTCCTGGACAATCCAGAGACAGACACTGCCGATGGTGATGTCTATACCGTTTCTGGCCGCGTGATCCCCGGCATGACAGTGACTATGGCTGGCAAAGAAGTAGCGGTAGATGGGGATGGTAACTTTGCTGTGGAAACAGCGCTGCCCTATGCTATGAACCTCATTGAAGTGGTCGCTACTGCGCCGGGCTGGGATAGTACTGTGCCCCTGAGGCGACAAATACAGGTTGTCCGCCAGGGCAGTGTCAACGTAGAGACCAAGTTCACCCCACGCACGTTTAACCTCAAGAGCAACGGCCAGTGGGTTAGCGTCGAAGCTTCCGCTCCCGCCAGTGATAGTTTCGCTGAAGCTGATGCTGAGAGCATACGGCTCTTAATTGGCGGTGGTTCCCTCAGGGCAGTGAAGTCTGAGATACAGGGGAATAGACTTAAGGCGGATTTCGACGCCTCCTGTGTTGCCGAGTTGCTGGCTGCGCCAAGCGAGCATGTCGTGTTTCTGATCGGGACCATAAACGGAACCGCTTTCTACGGGGCCGACACCGTCAGAGTGATCTCGCCGGGTGAGTAGTATCGTAAGGGTGGCTCCGAAGCTGTACCCAAAATGATCGAGATGCAGTTGTCTTTGTGCATACCGGCGGTAGCCCAGCGCTCTATAACGTCAACTCAACTTCTGGTGGATTAACGCGGAATCTCATACTCAACATCGGAAGTCTCGAATGCATTCGTTGGTTAGCGTCAAACGGGCGCCATCTGGTTTACCAGGTGGTGCTCTTTTGACGCTAACTTTTGTTTCTTTTTTGCAGGTAATAGATGTAAACACACCTTATCCACCTAGCTCATCATGCGCTATAATAGATATTATAAGTCGCAAGTGTGAAGGGCGGGGTGGTGGCAGTCGCGCGTGGCGATCTGCATCCTCATTAGTCGCGGCTCTGCCGCATCACTCTGCAACCCCCGTCCCAAATTGCTGATCCCTCATTCCTAATTCTAGACTCCCATTTCCTAACTCTTAATTCCTAACTCCTAACTCCTCGCTCCTGATTCTTAATTCTTTGTTCTGAATTCTGAGTTCGCATTTGGAGGGGACGAGATGGGTCTGAAGTCAAAACAAGAGATCCTAGCTGACCTGCCATCAGTGGAGGAGATCATGCAATCGCGGCCGATCCTCGACGTGGTGGGCCTCTACCCGCGATCAACGGTGGTGGATGTCGTTCGCGAAGTGATTGCCGAGCTCCGACGGAGCGTCTTAAGCTCACCCGACATGTGGTTTCCCGATGACACCATCCGCAAGAGCAGAATTGTTGAAGAGAGTGTGTCGAGGGTCAAGGTGCGGATGCAGCCAAGCCTTCATGGGGTGATCAACGCCACCGGGATCGTTATCCACACTAACCTCGGACGTGCCATCCTGCCCGAGACCGCCCGCGAGCAGCTGTGGGAGGTCGCGAGCCGCTATTCCAACCTCGAGGTGGACATGGCTACGGGCGAGCGTGGCTTGCGCTATAGCCACGTGGAACGGCTTCTCTGCAGTCTCACTGGGGCAGAGGCTGCCATTGTCGTCAATAACAACGCTGCCGCGGTGCTGCTCGCCCTGGCGTCGCTTGCCGCTGGCAAAGAAGTGGTTGTCTCCCGCGGCCAATTGGTCGAGGTCGGCGGGTCGTTCCGCATCCCCGAAGTGATGGAACAGAGCGGATGCCGCTTGGTCGAGGTAGGGGCCACCAACAAGACACACCCTGGCGATTACGAACGGGCTATCACCGAACAGACTGGTGCCCTGCTGAAGGTCCACACTAGCAACTACCGTATCGTCGGTTTCACAGCGGAGGTGTCAAGCTCCGAACTAGTGGAGATCGGGCGAAAGCATCAGTTGCCCGTTATGGAGGATCTCGGCAGCGGCGTCTTAGTTGACCTATCCCGCTATGGCCTGGAACATGAACCAACCGTCCAGGAGACCATCAAAGCCGGTATGGATATCGTCACCATTAGCGGTGACAAACTTTTAGGTGGACCACAGGCTGGCATCATCTTGGGGCGCAGAGAGTGGATCGAAAAGATGCGCAAGCACCCGCTCAACCGTGCGCTGCGTATTGATAAGCTAACACTCGCCGCCCTGGAGTCGACTCTGAAGCTCTACCTTGACGAGGAGAAGGCCGTGGAGGAGATCCCGGTCTTGCGCATGCTGACCATCCCGCTCAAGACGCTTGCCTTACGTGCCGAGAAGATCTGGATTGATCTCACCATGGCCGTGGGTGACTTGGCTGAGATCAAGGTGCGGGACGACTTCTCGCAGGTGGGTGGGGGATCAATGCCGCTGGAGCAGCTCCCAACTAAGGTCTTGACCATTGTTCCTAAGCTGATCACAGTGGATCAGCTGGAGAGACGGCTCAGGGAGTACATGACCCCCATCTTTGCACGCATCAACAAAGAGCAGCTAATACTCGATCTGCGCACCATACAAGATGGGGAGCTCCCCACCGTGAGCAGCGCCCTTGTTCACATACTAACGTCCCAACAGGAGGTCTAACGAGCGTTGAGTCTTAACCAAGCAACTAAGCACGTCATCATAGGTACAGCCGGGCATGTTGATCATGGCAAGACCACGTTGATACGTGCGTTGACCAAGATCGAAACCGACCGGCTTAAGGAAGAAAAGGAACGCGGCATCTCCATTGAGATTGGCTTTGCGTATTTTGACCTGCCCAGCGGCCGCCGGGCGGGGGTCATTGACGTCCCTGGTCATGAACGGTTCATTAAGAACATGCTGGCGGGGATCGGCGGTATCGACCTTGTGGTTCTGGTGGTCGCTGCCGATGAAGGAGTGATGCCTCAGACCGAGGAGCATCTCAATATCGTCTCCCTGCTGCAGGTCAAAAAGGGGCTCGTTGCTCTGACCAAGAAGGATATGGTCGATCCAGAGTGGCTGGAGTTAATCCAGGAACAGGTTCGCGAGCGTCTGGCAGATACATTTCTCGCGGACGCCTCGATCATCCCAGTCTCCAGTGTGACCGGCGAGGGCTTGGAGCAGCTGGTCGCCGAGATCGACCGACTAACTGAAGAGGTTACAGCCAAGGATACACTCGCCCCTGCACGACTGCCCATTGATCGCGCCTTCACAGTGCCGGGCTTCGGAACCGTGGTCACAGGTACGCTGACGTCGGGGACCCTAAAGCTCGGCGATAAGGTGGAGCTAATGCCTTCGCGCCTGGAGACCCGAGTACGGTCAATCCAGGTTCATGGACATAAGGAGGAGAGTGCTTCCGCTGGCCAGCGGGTGGCTGTCAACCTCGCTGGTGTTGACCTTGACGAAGTGACGCGGGGAGATGTTGTGGCAGCTCCGGGGCGCCTCAGCCCCTCGTTGATGCTGGACGCGCGGCTGCAGTTACTGAAAGATGCGCCGCGACCGCTGGCTAACAGAACACGCATCCGCCTCTACATGGGAACGTCTGAGGTCTTGGGGCGCGTCGTCCTTCTTGATAAGGATGAGCTGCTGCCCGGAGAGAGCGCCTTGGTGCAGTTTCGTCTCGAGGAGCCCGTCGCTGCCGCCAAGCACGACCTCTATATCCTGCGCAGCTATTCACCGATGGTCACCATTGGCGGGGGCGCGGTCATCGATCCCAACCCAGTTAAGCGGGGTCGTTTTAGGGAGCAGGTATTGGAGGAACTGCGTCTGAAAGAGCAGGGGTCACCTGTTGAGTTGGTTCAACAGGCGCTTCACACGGCCAGTGCCACCTTCCCAATCCGCGAGGATTTCATCAGAAATACTCACATCCCGAATGTCGAAGCGCTTCTAGAGCAGCTGGTCGAGGACGAACAGGCCGTGATCATCCGGGCCGACCAGCGCGAGTACATCCTCGATGCCCATTGGCTGCTCGGGATTCGCAGCCAGGCCGAGGGGATCCTCAGCCGCTTCCATCAGTCCAATCCACTCAAGAGCGGACTTGCCAAGGAAGAACTGCGCAACCGCGTGCTCAAGAGTGTGAACAGTAAGCTGTTTGCCAACCTATTGTTGCTCTGGGAAGCCGAGGGTGTGATCAAACAGAGCGGCGCCAATCTTGCTTTAGCTGGATTCGAAGTG
>CAYOCI010000082.1:0-16190 GCA_964402415.1 uncultured Clostridia bacterium | reverse complement strand
GCCTAACCACGTACCTTGGCAATGATCTCCTCGGCTACACTCTTGGGGATCTCAGCATAATGGCTGGGTTCCATCGAGTATGTGCCTCGGCCCTGTGTCTTGGAGCGTAGGTCGGTAGCATAACCGAACATCTCGGCGAGAGGAACAAAACCGCGAACGACCTGTGTGCCTTGATGAGCTTCCATCCCCTCGATCTGACCACGTCGGCTGTTGATATCGCCGATGACGTCGCCGAGATAGTCTTCTGGGACGGTAACCTCCACCTTCATCAGCGGTTCCAGTAGCGCTGGGCTGGCCTTTTCCATGGCGTTCTTGATCGCCATGGAACCAGCGATCTTAAAGGCCATTTCCGAGGAGTCGACCTCATGGTACGAACCATCAACCAGAGTCACTCGGAGATCAATCACAGGGTACCCGGCCAGGATACCGGACTGCATCGCCTCACGAATACCGGCATCGATGGGGGCGATGTACTCTTTAGGAATAGAGCCGCCAACAGTCTTGTTCACGAACTCATAGCCCGTTCCTGCCTCAAGCGGTTCAACCTGGATCACAGCATGACCATACTGACCACGACCACCGCTCTGGCGGACGAACTTGCCCTCGGCCTTGACGGCCTTACGGATGGTCTCGCGGTAGGCAACCTGGGGTTTCCCCACATTGGCTGCTACTTTGAACTCACGGGTTAGGCGATCCACCAGAATATCTAGATGGAGCTCACCCATACCGTAGATGATGGTCTGACCGGTCTCATGGTCGGTCTTGACACGGAAGCTCGGGTCCTCTTCGGCCAAACGCTGGAGAGCTACACCGAGTTTATCCTGATCGGCCTTGGTCTTGGGCTCAATCGCCTGATTGATGACCGGTTCAGGGAAATTCATCGACTCAAGAATGATCGGGTTCTTCTCGTCGCAGAGAGTCTCGCCGGTGAAAGTGTCCTTCAATCCAACGATCGCACAGATATCCCCTGCGTATACCTGCTCGACCTCCTCGCGGTGGTTGGCATGCATGCGCAGGACACGACCGACTCGCTCTTTCTTGCCCTTGGTCGAGTTATAGACGTAGGACCCGGAAGCGAGCGTGCCTGAGTAGACGCGGACGAAGGCCAGCTTACCGACATAAGGGTCAGCCATGATTTTGAAGGCCAAGGCAGCGAAGGGTTCGTCATCGGAAGCGTGGCGGACCAGCTCCTCGTCACCATCGGGCGCAAAGCCCTTCACCTCAGCGACATCTAGCGGTGAAGGCAGGTAGTTAACAATTCCATCGAGTAAAAGCGGAACGCCTTTGTTGCGATAAGAGGAACCACAGAATACAGGAACCATCTTAACCGCGATGGTGGCTGCGCGGATGGCCGTCTTAACCTCTTCAGAACTGATCTCAGCCCCCTCGAGATATTTCTCCATGAGGGCATCATCGAACTCAGCGATGGTCTCAAACAGCAACTCACGAGCCTCGGCGACCCTATCGACCATATCGACCGGAATGTCGCGCTCCTCTGTCTCGGTTCCCAAGTCATCCAGGTAGAACAGAGCTCTCTGACTGATGACGTCGATGATGCCTTTGAAATCACCCTCGGCACCAATCGGGAGCTGTACCGGCACGGCTTTGGCTCCCAAACGATCGCGCATCATCTGGACTACACGGTCGAAGTTGGCACCTGTGATGTCCATCTTGTTCACGTACGCCATGCGGGGAACATGATAGCGATCGGCCTGACGCCAAACTGTCTCCGACTGCGGCTCAACGCCACCCTTAGCACAAAAAACGGCGACCGCTCCATCCAGAACTCTGAGGGAACGTTCGACTTCAACAGTGAAGTCCACGTGCCCTGGTGTGTCGATAAGGTTGATTGAGCAGTCATGCCAACGACACGTTGTAGCAGCAGAAGTGATCGTGATACCACGCTCTTGCTCCTGCACCATCCAGTCCATGGTCGCTCCACCCTCATGAACCTCGCCCATGCGGTGAAGTTTACCTGTGTAGAACAGAATGCGCTCGCTGGTAGTTGTCTTGCCTGCGTCGATATGCGCCATGATACCAATGTTGCGCACTTTGTCTAATGTTACGGTTCTAGGCACGTATTTCCCTCCTTTCTGGTCAACTTGGAGTCGCCAGTGACCAGAGCAAAACACCATTTCAGGCCATTGGGCTCAAGAAGTTGACCAAGCAACCAATGGCCCCTCTTCATTTACCAGCGATAGTGGGCGAATGCCTTATTGGCTTCAGCCATCTTATGTGTCTCTTCACGCTTCTTCACAGAGGCGCCCGTGTTGTTGGATGCATCCAAGAACTCTGCAGCCAACCGTTCTTCCATGGTCTTCTCGCCGCGCTTGCGAGCGTAGTCGATCAACCAACGAATGCCCAGTGTGCGACGACGATCAGCGGATACTTCCAGAGGTACCTGGTAAGTGGCACCACCAACACGACGAGGTTTGACCTCAAGGACGGGCATGATGTTCTTGAGAGCAGCATCGACTACTTCCATGGGATCCTTACCGCTCTTTTGGCGAAGAATCTCACAGGCATTGTAGAAGATCTTTTCAGCAACACCGCGCTTCCCATCCAGCATGATCTTATTGATAATACGTGTCACGAGGATGCTGTTATATACAGGATCCGGCAACACTTCTCGTTTTGATACAGGACCTTTTCTCGGCAACGTCTTTCCCTCCCTCATCCGTGATTTTCGGCGCTATCAGGCCACCAATCCTAGGGTCGGTGAACCCTAGGATGCGCACCTTAGCGCCGGGACCGCTCTGACCGAGAGATCTCGATCAGTTGACAGATCCTTGCTACTTCTTAGGCCGTTTGGCACCGTATTTAGAGCGCCCTTGCAGACGCTTCTGAACACCGGCAGTATCCAAAGCCCCGCGGATGATATGGTAACGGACGCCAGGGAGGTCCTTAACACGGCCACCTCTTACCAGTACCACACTATGCTCCTGCAAGTTATGACCGATTCCGGGAATATAGGCAGAGACCTCAATACCGTTGGTCAAGCGAACACGCGCAACTTTACGCAGAGCAGAGTTCGGCTTCTTCGGTGTCATGGTCCTTACCACTGTGCAAACCCCGCGTTTCTGCGGACAAGCTGCCAGAGCGGGAGCAGTAGATTTATACTGAACCGCCTGTCTGCCCTTGCGCACCAATTGGCTAATCGTCGGCATACGTACACCTCCTTCCGTGGCCAGAACTACGTAAAAAGTCTAGTTGCCCCCGAAGTGACTCGGGGGCAAGTTTCTATTCGATTGCAGGACCTGATGCAGGATCCGATACTGCCAGACCGGCAGCCGCCGAGCCCACTTGAATGCCACAAGCCTTCCCCAATAGCTGCATGGTCTCTACCCATTCCACTGAGATACCCTTGCTCAGAGCGAGCTCTACCAGTGGCCGGGTAACACGCTCATCGGCATCTTTCGCCACATAAACGACTTGGAGTCGAGCGGCCTCAATACCTTTGAGAGTTTGCTTAGCACCTATGGTTTTGTGGCTTGCGGTCTTCAACTGCTCAAGCGACATGCATACTACCTCTTTAACCCGCAGATTGACCTTTACAGACACTCCAACATTGTAGCATCTGTCCCTATCACTGTCAACAAAATCTATTCGTTGGTATCGGTCTGTGCCTCTTCCGTGACGTCGAGCTCGATGTTGCGATAACGACTGGTGCCAGTGCCGGCAGGCACTAGCTTGCCGATGATCACGTTCTCTTTCAGGCCGAGGAGTGGATCGAGCTTGCCTTTGATGGCAGCGTCGGTCAGCACACGGGTCGTCTCCTGGAAGGAGGCTGCTGAGAGGAAGGAGTCAGTGGCTAAGCTCGCTTTGGTGATACCGAGCAGGACCGGTCGCGCCACGGCGGGGTCTCCCCCGTCTTCTAGGACACGGGCGTTCTCATCCTCGAACTCAAAGATATCGACGAGACCGCCTGGCAGGAGATCGGTATCCCCTGCGTCTTCTACCTTGACCTTACGAAGCATCTGGCGAACGATCACTTCGATATGCTTGTCATTGATATCGACGCCCTGCAGGCGGTAGACCTTCTGCACCTCTTGGAGCAGATACATCTGTACACCTTGCACGCCCTTAATGAGGAGGAGGTCGTGCGGGTTGATGCTGCCTTCGGTCAGCTCATCACCTGCGGTAACTTTGTCACCTTCGCGAACACGTACACGGGAACCGTACGGTGCAGTATAGACTTTCGTCTCGCCCTCTGGGCTCGTGACGTGGATCTCGCGCTGATTCTTGGTATCAACTACAGAAGCGGTGCCGTCGATCTCTGTCAGGCTAGCCATGCCTTTCGGCTTGCGAGCCTCAAAGACCTCTTCAACGCGAGGAAGACCCTGAGTAATATCTTCGCCCGCAACACCACCTGTATGGAAGGTACGCATGGTAAGCTGGGTGCCTGGTTCGCCGATTGACTGGGCGGCGATAATTCCGACCGCTTCGCCAACATCAACGATCCGGCCCGTGGCCAAGTTGCGGCCGTAGCACTTGATACAGACGCCGTGACGGGTATCGCAAGTCAGGACGGAGCGTAAGCGGACGACATGGAGAAGAGGCTCTGTGAGCGGATCTCCAGCCTTGACGAATGCGCCATCGTCGACACGCAAGAGTGACGGCAACCCGTTGGGCCTGAGATAGCGATGATACTCATGGACCTCGCCATCGGAGCTCTTGACTTTGATCAGATTGCCATCGATCTCCACTTGCCCGTCGACCTTGCTTCTGACAATGCCGTAGGTCGCGATCTCATGGGCTATCTGGCTACTAATCATGGTCTCGCGGCGCACAAAGTAAGCCGCAGTCTCCCCTGTTGGCTCACCATCCGCAGAAAGGACTGGTTCCTTTGCTGCTTGGTAGACAATCTCCCCGGTGACGGCATCAACCAGGTCTGGCTTGACAATATCCTCAGAAGCGAACCGGCCAACGATACGCTCTTCATAGGGCTCGATGACCTGACGGCCATCACGGATCTCACTGATCTCAATCCCATCGGTGGTGCCGCAGTCGTCGTCACGAATGATGACATCCTGTGAGACATCCACCAGGCGGCGGGTCAGATACCCGGAGTCTGCAGTACGCAAGGCGGTATCGGCCAAGCCTTTGCGGGTACCGTGGGTGGAGATGAAGTATTCGAGAACGTTCAACCCTTCACGGAAGTTGGCCTTGATCGGTAGGTCAATGATTCGCCCCGTAGGATCTGCCATTAGTCCGCGCATGCCCGCCAGCTGACGCAGCTGCTCGGTATTGGCGCGGGCTTTGGATGTGGCCATCATCATGACTGGGTTGAAGGGATCCAGCGACTCGAGCAGAGCAGCGGTTACGCGTTTGGTTGCCTCGCTCCAGAGCTGCGTTACGCGCTGATAGCGCTCATCCTTGCTCATATGACCGCGGGCGTATAGACGCTCGATGTCATTGACGACCTTGTCCGTCTCGGCTAGAATATCCTGTTTCTTGGCAGGGGTCGTGATATCCTGGAGCCCGATACTGATTCCGCCCCGGGTGGCGTAATGGAAACTGAGGTTCTTGATATCATCGAGCACTTCGGCGGTTGTCGCGTTACCATGCCGCTCGTAGACGCGCCATGCGATATCACCCAGTTTGCCTTTGTCGACGGGGAAATCGATCTCGAGCAAGCAAGCTGTCTCAGGCTTGGTACGATCCACGTAGCCAAGATCCTGGGGAATCTTTTCATTAAAGATAAGTCTTCCCACAGTGGTCTTGATCAGCTTGGTGACCTCGCTGCCGTCGGGAAGCGACACAGTGCGCCGAACGCGGATGCCAGCCTCAAGATGGAGATTGCCTGTCTGGTAAGCGAGCAGGGCCTCTTCAAAGTTGCGGAAGACCTTGCCCTCGCCGAGCACGCCGGGGCGGATGATCGTTAGGTAGTAGCTACCCAACACCATGTCCTGCTGAGGGGTAATCTCGACCTTGGCGTCTTTGGGGTTGAGGATGTTATTTGTTGCCATCATCAGCAACCTGGCCTCGGATTGTGCCTCTGCTGATAGCGGCACGTGGACTGCCATCTGGTCACCGTCGAAGTCAGCGTTGTAGCCGTGGCAGACGAGCGGATGCAGCTTGATGGCACGACCTTCTACCAGAACCGGTTCGAAGGCCTGAATACCAAGTCGGTGCAGGGTTGGGGCGCGGTTGAGAAGCACTGGGTGTCCCTGAATGACTTCCTCTAGTACATCCCAGACTTCCTCGCGCACGCGTTCCACCATACGCTTAGCACTCTTGATATTGTGGGCCGACCCCTTCTGCACCAACTTCTTCATCACGAAGGGCTTGAAAAGTTCGAGGGCCATCTCCTTGGGCAGACCACACTGATGCAACTTCAACTCAGGTCCGGTGACGATTACTGAACGTCCTGAGTAGTCAACGCGTTTCCCCAGCAGGTTTTGGCGGAAACGCCCTTGTTTGCCTTTCAGCATATCACTGAGCGACTTTAACGCACGGTTGCCAGCTCCGGTAACGGGGCGACCGCGGCGACCATTATCGATCAGGGCATCAACCGCTTCCTGCAGCATACGCTTCTCGTTGCGCACGATGATATCCGGAGCGCCAAGCTCCAATAGACGTTTAAGGCGGTTGTTGCGGTTGATGACGCGCCGGTAGAGATCATTGAGATCACAGGTAGCAAAACGCCCGCCGTCCAACTGCACCATCGGGCGGAGCTCAGGCGGAATAACCGGAACGACATCGAGGATCATCCAGTCCGGGCGATTGCCGGACTTGCGGAAGGACTCAGCGACCTCCAGGCGGCGGATCGCACGGATACGACGCTGACCGCTAGCTTCCTTAACCTCGACCTTGAGCTCCTCTGCCATCTTCTCGAGATCGAGTTCGGCGAGCAGCTCCTTGATGGCCTCGGCTCCCATTCCAACCCGGAAGCCGCTTCCCCACTTGTCACGAGCTTCGCGAAACTCGCTCTCGGTGAGGATCTGCTTTTTGGTCAGACTGGTATCGCCAGGCTCAAGAACAATATGGGCTGCAAAATAGAGTACCTTCTCCAAAACACGGGGGGACATATCTAAGATAAGGCCCATGCGGCTGGGGATGCCTTTAAAGAACCAGATATGCGAGACCGGAGCGGCCAACTCGATATGGCCCATCCGTTCACGCCGTACCTTTGCTCTTGTAACCTCAACTCCACAGCGGTCACAAACAATGCCTTTGTAGCGTACACGTTTGTACTTGCCGCAGTAGCACTCCCAGTCTTTGGTGGGTCCAAAGATCTTCTCGCAGAACAAACCCTCTTTCTCGGGTTTGAGAGTCCTGTAGTTGATGGTCTCCGGCTTCTTGACCTCACCCCTGGACCACTTTCTGATCTGCTCGGGTGATGCCAGACCAATGCGCATCGAATCAATGTTAGCATCTAACAAGGGCGTTCTCTCCCTTCACGCAACTCGGTGCTGGGGGCGCAACTGGTGCTGCGCCCCCAACCGGCTTTTGACGCGGAGACATCTTGGGACTAAGGTCTACTCCTCCTCTTCGTCGGAGACGTCCTCATCCTCTGGCAACTTGCGTGCAGGACGCTGAGCATTCTTGGTAGCGGTGCCGCTCTTAGCAGCGCGCCGCTCACCCTCATCGAACTTATCAGGCTTTGGCGGACCTTCGATCTCTTCCCCATCGTCGAGGTTCAGGCGGACCAAGCGAGCGAGCTTCGCCAACTTCTCACGGTCCAGGACGAATTCTTTCGTTTCGTCTTCCTCCGCAGCCTCATCGGCAGGCAGCTCGGTGCGGTCATCAATGGGGATCTCCTCATCGAAGGGATTCTCAGCAAGAACCTCTTCCAGCTCTTCTTCGTCATCGCCGACCGCTGCTTCTGGTTCAGGCAGATCCTCATCCTCTGAACCCTCGATATTGAGGTCGAGCTCCTTAACGGTATCGCCGACATCATCATCGGTCTCACGGATTACGATCTCTTCGGCATTCTCGGTCAGGACCTTGACATCCAGACCAAGGCTCTGCAACTCCTTGATCAAGACCTTAAACGATTCGGGAACGCCTGGTTCCGGAACGTTCTCGCCCTTGACGATCGCCTCGTAGGTCTTCACACGTCCGACAACGTCATCGGATTTGACCGTTAGCAGCTCTTGGAGAGTGTAGGCGGCACCATAGGCTTCCAGTGCCCAAACCTCCATCTCACCAAAGCGCTGACCACCGAACTGCGCCTTACCACCTAGCGGCTGCTGAGTGACCAAGGAGTACGGTCCAGTGGAACGAGCGTGGATCTTGTCATCGACCAGATGGAAGAGCTTCAGCATGTAGACGTAACCGACAGTGACGCGACTTTCAAATGACTCACCGGTGCGGCCGTCATAAAGAACCGTCTTGCCGTCATCGTCTTTGCCCGCCTCGCGCAAAGCATCGCGTACATCGTCTTCCTCGGCTCCATCGAACACGGGGGTGGCGATGTGCAACCCTAGGCTGGCAGCAGCAAGCCCGAGATGGACCTCGAGAATCTGACCGATGTTCATACGGGAAGGAACACCAAGTGGATTTAGAACAACCTGAACCGGGGTGCCGTCCGGCAAGTAGGGCATATCTTCCTCGGGAAGGATGCGTGACACGACGCCCTTGTTACCATGGCGCCCTGCCATTTTATCACCGACACTGATCTTGCGTTTCTGAGCGATGTAGACTCGCACCAGTTGATTGACACCGGGTGGCAGCTCATCGCCATTCTCACGGGTGAAGACCTTCACGTCAACGATCTTACCAGACTCGCCGTGAGGGACGCGCAATGAAGTATCACGAACTTCGCGCGCCTTCTCACCGAAGATAGCTCTGAGCAGACGCTCTTCAGCAGTGAGTTCAGTCTCGCCCTTCGGCGTGACCTTACCAACGAGAATATCGCCAGAACGAACTTCTGCACCCACACGGATAATGCCGCGCTCATCGAGGTCCTTCAGTACGTCTTCCCCAACATTGGGGATATCACGAGTGATCTCTTCTGGCCCGAGCTTCGTATCTCGAGCATCGGACTCATACTCCTCGATATGGATCGAAGTAAAGACATCTTCGCGCACCAGCTTCTCAGAGAGCAGGATGGCGTCCTCGTAGTTGTAACCTTCCCACGGCATATACGCCGCCAGAACGTTCTTGCCAAGCGCCAACTCGCCCGTCTCAGTGGCTGGACCATCAGCCAGCACATCTTTGGGGCTCACCCGCTGACCCTTGTGACAGATAACCCGTTGGTTCATGCAGGTGCCTTGATTGGAGCGTGAGAACTTGGTCAGCTTATACCGGTCGATGACACCATCGTCACCCTTGACCACTATCTCGGTTGCCGTCGCGCGCTCTACAACCCCATGACGTTTAGCCAGCGCACAGACGCCCGAGTCAATGGCGGACTTGCCTTCCATACCAGTTCCGACCAAGGGAGCGGCAGGGCTTAGTAGGGGTACGGCCTGCTTCTGCATGTTGGAGCCCATGAGCGCACGACTGGCGTCGTCGTTTTCTAGGAAGGGGATGAGAGTGGTGGGAACTGAGAACAGCTGCTTGGGCGAAACATCCATGTAGTCGACTTCGCTGCCGGGAACGATCTTGATCTCCAAGCCACTTAGTCGGACGGTCACACGCGGTTCACGGAAATAACCTTCATGATCCAGGGGGGTGTTCGCTTGTGTACAGACGAACTCATCTTCTTCGTCAGCGGTAAGATAGTCGATCTGTTCGGTCACGCGCTTATTCTTCTTGTCGACGCGACGATACGGTGTTTCGACAAAACCGTAGGGGTTGATCCGGGCATAGGTACTAAGACTACCGATCAGACCGATGTTCGGTCCCTCAGGGGTCTCGATCGGACACATACGACCGTAGTGGGAATGATGTACGTCGCGGACTTCGAAGCCCGCGCGCTCACGGCTCAATCCACCTGGGCCGAGGGCGCTCAAGCGACGCTTGTGAGCCAACTCAGCTAGAGGATTGGTCTGATCCATGAACTGAGACAGCTGACTGCTGCCGAAAAACTCTTTTATGGCGGCAACCACGGGGCGAATGTTGATCAGCGCCTGCGGGGTGATGGCGTCCATGTCTTGAATGGTCATCCGCTCACGGATGACCCGTTCCATGCGCGCCAAACCGACGCGGAACTGGTTCTGCAGTAATTCGCCCACAGAGCGGAGGCGGCGATTGCCCAGGTGATCGATATCGTCGAGAACGCCGACCTCATCCATTAGCGTGAGCAGGTAGTTAATACTTGCGAGGATATCCTTCTGGCTCAAAGACTTATCGTCAAGAGGACGGAACTCCGAGCCGAGATAGACGGTATCAGTTTGGTGCTCACCTTGCACCGTGACGCTCTTAACAATCCCCTGCTCGGTTGACTGATGAAGCAGTTCTATGCCGCGATCATCAATCACCTCATTGGCCCCGATGATGATCTCGCCAGTCTCAGCGTTAACTACCGATTTGGCGACCCGCTGACCTAAGACTCGCTGTTCCCAGGTCACCTGGCGGTAGCCATTGCCGATAACCTTCAGCTCGCGCTCACCGTCGGCGCTCAGGATGTAGAGCTCATTGACACCAGCTTGCTCCAGGCGCTGCATAATCTCGCGCCCAACCGTCTGGCCCTTTTCGAGGAGTACCTCGCCTTGGGCGATTAGCAGCTCACCGCTGGCGGTGTCATAGACGTTGTGATTGGCAACGACGCTGCGAGCAGCGAGTTTGTTCATCACTCGTCTACGAATAGCAAGCTTCTTATTGAGCTTATAGCGCCCGACGCTGCCGAGATCGTAGCGCCTTGGGTCGAAGAAGAGCGCCTTGAGCAGGTTGCGAGCACTGTCAACGGTCGGCGGCTCTCCAGGACGAAGCTTCTTATAGATCTCCAGAAGCGCCGTCTCGGTGCTGTCGGTGGAGTCTTTTTCAAGGGTGTTCTTCAAGCGAAAATCGTCGTTGAAGAAACTAAGAATATCGTGGTTTTGAGCCTGCCCCAGAGCTCTTAGCAGAACGGTCACAGGCAGTTTGCGCGTACGGTCGATGCGGGTGAACACGATTCCGTTGGCATCGGTCTCAAACTCCAGCCACGCACCGCGATTGGGGATCATGGTAGTGCCATAAAGACGATTGCCATTGGGATCCATGTTCGCCGTGTAGTAAACACCTGGGGAGCGTACAAGCTGACTCACAATGACGCGCTCAGCGCCATTGATGATGAAAGTGCCCTGTTCAGTCATGAGCGGAAAGTCGCCCATGAAAACTTCCTGTTCTTTCACTTCCCCGGTCTCTTTATTAATGAGGCGAACCTTAATGCGAAGCGGCGCTGAGTATGTGACATCCCGCTCTTTGGCCTCGTCCACTGAATACTTCGGCTCGCCGAGCTTGTGATCACCAAACTCAAGCACCAAGTTGCCGGTAAAATCTTGCACAGGGGAGATGTCCCTGAGCAGTTCCTGCAGCCCCTCGTTGAGGAACCACTGATACGAGCTTTGCTGCACCTCGATGAGGTTCGGCATCTCAAGCGCTTCATCAATACGTTGATAGGTTCGGCGCTCGCGCATGCCGGATCTGACCATCTTACCTGCCAACCTCTTCACCCCTTGCTGACCATTATTAAACCGAAGAAGGACTCTGGAAGGTGATTGGGGAATAAGGGAGTTGGGAGATTGCCTCGCAGTCTGAACAGGAAATGACTACCAAGCGATTCCCAAATATATAAAAGCCAGGACCATATGGGCATCCTCTTCGCGGCGATCAGGTTGGTGATCGACGTGGTATTGCCGATCAGCTCTCCTACCCATCTTCCGTGTGTACGGACGCCCTTAACACAGCCCTCGCCTATTATACAGACGCACGTACATTAGATACTTTCGCCAATTTCTACCGCGAGTATACTAACGACGCGCCCGGGGGACGACCTCGCAGCGGCGACACTTCGTCCATTCTAAGTCGTTGCATTTTCTAATAATACCACGTTGTGTCAAATATGTCAAACCATTTTACGGCAGGAGTAGATGCGCTTACCTTCCGTAGATGTCGGGCCGGTAGAGCGACATCACGGCGCTGATAAAAGGCACTCCCCACGGGGAGTGCCTTTTATTAGCTTCAAGGCTATATTACTTAATCTTGACAGTGGCACCAGCGTCGGTGAGCTTGGTCTTGATAGCTTCAGCGTCAGCCTTGCTGATCTTCTCTTTGACAGCCTTAGGAGCGCCATCAACGATAGCCTTGGACTCGGTCAGACCGAGGCCAGTGATCTCGCGGATAACCTTGATAACAGGGATCTTGTTGGCGCCAGCGGCTTCGAGGATGACATCGAACTCGGTCTGTTCTTCTTCAGCGGGGGCAGCAGCGGCACCAGCAGCAGGAGCGGCAACAGCCATGGGGGCAGCGGCGCTTACGCCAAACTTCTCTTCCAGAGCTTTAACGAGTTCGGCCAGTTCGAGCACGGTCATCTGGCTGATGGCTTCGATGAGTTGTTCCTTGTTCATTATGAAAACCTCCTATAAATTGTTCGATTTTTGGACTTAGGTCTGTGGGATGATTAGTCTTGGTGCTGATTGGATGCTAGCTAGCAGACTCTTCTCTCTGCTTGCGCACTGCCTCGAGCACATAAACCAATTGGCGAGCGTTGCCTTGGAGCACATTGAGGAAGCCGACGATCGGCGCCTGGAGGGTTCCCAGGGCCATGGCGATGAGCACTTCCTTGGACGGCAGATCGGCCAGAGCCTTTACGCCACTAGCGTCGATGACCTTGCCTTCGACAATGGCGCCCTTGATCTCGAAGTTGTACTTAAACTCCTTCGAGAAAGCATCCAAAACCTTGGCAGGAGCCACCGGATCGTTGATACCAAAGATAGCTGCGGTCGGTCCCTCGAGTTTCGGGTTCACAGCTTCGTAGCCGAGCTCACTGGCAGCGAGGCGAGTAAGGGTATTCTTCACGACCTTCATCTCGACGCCAGCAGCGCGCATGCGCTTACGCAGTTCTGTTACCCGAGCAACGTTGAGGCCCTTGTAGTCAGCGAAGATAACGGAGCGGCTACCAGCCAACTTCTCCCTGATCTCGTTGACGCTAAGTTCCTTCTGTTGACGATTAGCGTTCATCCTTGACACCCCCTTCTTTGCAGAGTTTCAGGTCGGGGCGCAAATTAAAAGCGGCCCCCGTAGACAGACGGGGGCCGCAATTCAGCAAAGCCACTCCGACCTCGGTAGGAGATTAAGTCTCTGGTGAGACACCTACTGTCTACAGTCTGCAAATAACTGTATTCTATTTCAGTCAGAATGTCAATGGTGGATACCAACAATCTTGTACGACAGTCACTCCACCACTGGGTATGCTGATCTATACCGATCTTTAGTGAGCAACCGTGCGCTCAGCAGCCTTCTGCGGGGCAACCTTAACGCCAGGACCCATGGTTGTAGCCAAGGTGACCGAACGAACATACTGCCCTTTAGCGGTCGACGGACGCGCCTTGATCAGGGCATCCATAAGAGCGCTGAAGTTGGTGTACAACTGATCGACCGAGAAAGAGGCCTTACCGATAGGGGCGTGAATAACACCAGCCTTGTCTACGCGGTACTCCACTTTACCAGCCTTAATCTCTTGAATGGCCTTCGTCACATCCATGGTGACCGTGCCGGTCTTGGGGTTAGGCATCAAGCCTTTGGGGCCGAGAACACGACCCAAACGACCAACCATACCCATGACATCGGGGGTAGCGACAGCGACGTCAAAGTCAGTCCACCCACCGGTGATCTTTTCAACAAGATCTTCAGCGCCAACGAAGTCAGCGCCAGCTTGCTCCGCTTCCTTCGCCTTATCACCCTTGGCGAAGACAGCGACGCGCACGGTCTTGCCGAGACCAGCAGGCATGACAGCCGCACCACGAACGTTTTGATCCGCGTGCTTAGGGTTAACGCCTAGGCGGACCGCTACATCGATGGTCTCATCAAACTTGGCGGTAGCAGTCTTCTTGGCAAGTTCAAGGGCATCAAGGGGATCATACAGCTTGTCGCGATCAACAAGCTTCTCGGCTTCGTGATACTTTTTTCCATGCGTTGGCATCGATTTCTCCTCCTTACGTGGTTTAAACGGGAACTTCCCTCCCACCTAGGTATCAAGAGACTACTCTACTTCGATACCCATGCTCCGGGCTGTGCCTGCAACCATCCGCATAGCTGCTTCAACGGTTGCGGCGTTGAGGTCTGCCATTTTGGACTGGGCGATCTCACGGAGCTTTTCCTGAGAAATCTTACCAACCTTCTTCTTGTTGGGTTGACCAGAGGCAGTCTCTACACCCACAGCTTTCTTAAGCAGAACAGCTGCCGGCGGGGTCTTGAGTACAAAGGTGAAAGAGCGATCTTGATAGACCGAGATCTCCACCGGAATGACCAACCCGGCTTGCTTAGCCGTCTTTTCGTTGAACTCCTTAAGAAAAGCCATCATGTTGATACCAGCTTGACCTAGGGTAGGACCGACCGGGGGTGCCGGGGTAGCCTTAGCGGCAGGCAGCTGGAGCTTAATGACTTTAATTAGCTTCTTAGCCACGATTTCCACCTCCTTGTCCAGAAAATGTGGTCAAAACGGGCTCAAGGCCCTCCCACTGTGCAACTAGGCACAATTTGTCATCTAGAAATAGCTGTCAGGTACAGCAATACCGTCAGGCGGCTGAGCTATGCCTTTTCGATCTCCGAAAAGTCCATCTCCACAGGTGTCTCGCGACCAAACATGGTCAAGCGAACACGGAGTTTGCGTTTGTCGCCCAAGACCTCCTCCACTTGCCCGACGAAGTTCTCGAAGGGTCCAGTGGTGACTCTGATCGTATCGCCGACCACCAGGTCGATCTTCGGCTGCAACTCCTCACCGGCACGAGTGCCAGCGGGCGAGCCCAAGATGGCGCGGATTTCGGCCTCTTCCAAGGGTATCGGCTTATTGGCAGAGCCAATGAACCCGGTCACACCTGGCGTATTGCGTACGACATACCAGGACTCATCGGTCATGATCATCTCTACGAGGACATAGCCCGGGTAGAGTTTCTTCTTGACCATTTTCTTCTTGCCATTCTTGATCTCGAGCTCTTCTTCCACCGGAACCACAACCTGGAAGATCCGGTCGTGCATCTCCATGGATTCCACGCGCTTCTCGAGATTGGCTTTGACCTTGTTCTCATAACCCGAGTATGTGTGCACGATATACCAGTGTTTTTCCATAAATGTAAGGGACCTACCTAAAGGCCCCTTCCCCCCCGGATCCAAGATTTGAGCTTCTTCCATCGCAGATCAGCCGCTTAGAGTCATCCCTAAAGCGAGTGGTCGAGCTGGAATAGTCTCGCTAATGGTATTCCCAAATCGGCGACCCAAAACCAACAACCCTCAAATCAGGCTGTGTGATCAAAGGTCAACCGCGAACGCAGCTGGTGAAGCTGCGTTTAGAGAATCCACTTGAGGATATTGCTGAAAATGGAGTCAATCACCCAGATCCCTAAGCCAAACAGAGCGACCGTCACCAGGACGACGACTGTATAGACCCCAGTCTCCTTACGCGACGGCCAAAGCACCTTACGGAGCTCTCCCCGCGACTCCCGGAAGAACTTCAAGAAGCCCTGTCCGGCAGCAGACACGCGTTCGACAAAGCTCATTTACTGCACCTCGTTATCACGATTTGATGCACCGCGGGTGATGAAGCGCGTCTAGCGAGTCTCGCGATGCGGGGTATGGGTCTTGCAGAATCTGCAATACTTCTTCAGCTCAAGACGTTCCGCATTGTTCTTCTTGTTCTTCTCAGTGCGGTAGTTGCGAGCCTTGCATTCGGTGCATGCCAGCGTAACACCGATTCTCATATCGTGCACCTCCTAATAAGGTATTAATCTATTGCACAAAGCAATGCATAGACAAAGTCACTCCATAACGGTATCACAATTTGTCAAGAGTGTCAATGCTTCATCCCAGAGCACTATCCGAGAGCATCGTTCCCACAATGTGGCGCGGGTATACGCCAGCTGGAAACATAGGCTCATCGCACAACCAGTTTCGCAGCGCACGGAGCACTGATGGGCGTTTTGGTCGTGACCATTGTAACGGATTCAGCCAGTAAAATGCAAGCCTCACGAGCATAGTATCGATTACATAAGAAACCCGGCAGCAAGCTGCCGGGTCAGAGAGTTATTCGAGGATCGAAGCGACAACGCCGGCACCAACGGTACGGCCGCCTTCACGGATGGCGAAGCGCAGACCTTCTTCGATAG